>NZ_FNDI01000021.1:72056-178738 GCF_900100565.1 Paraburkholderia steynii
GGTTATGCAGGCACGGACGCGGTGAACGTGAGCCAGTTGATGGCTGAAGATGGCAAGGTCAATAACGTTTCGAACAACGTTACGTACCTGAACAACCTGGTACAGAACTTCGGCAACAACATCATCAACGGCGACGGCATCAAGTATTTCCACGCCAATTCGACGTTGGGTGACTCGTCGGCATCGGGCAAGGACAGCGTGGCGATCGGCGGCGCGGCAACGGCAACGACTGCGAGCTCTGTGGCATTGGGCTCGAACTCGCTGGCGAACTCGTCGACGCTGGGTTCGGCTGGCTTTGCACCGGGTGGCGCAACGCTGTCGGGTACGACGGCTTTCGGCGAAGTGTCGGTGGGCGCACAGGGTAAGGAGCGTCGCATCACGAATGTTGCCGCGGGTTATGCGGGCACGGACGCGGTGAACGTGAGCCAGTTGATGGCGGAGGATGTGAAGGTCAATAACCTGAGCAACGCCGTCAACAACATCGCGAACGGCGGCGCGAACATGAAGTACTTCAATGTGAGCTCGTCACTGGCGGCTGCATTGGCAACGGGTACTGACAGTGTCGCGGCAGGTCCGGCGGCAGTGGCGACGGCATCGAACGCCGTGGCGCTGGGTGCGAAATCGGTCGCGGATCGCGATAACACGGTATCAGTGGGTTCCGCGGGCGCGCAACGTCAGATCGTGAACCTGGCGGCTGGTCAGCAAAGCAACGATGCAGTCAACGTTTCGCAGCTCGCGGGCGTGACGGCTGCGTTGGGTGCAGGCGCATCGGTGGCGACGAACGGTTCGATCGTGGCGCCGGCGTATAACGTGCTCGGCAAGACGTACTCGGACGTGGGTAGCGCACTGGCAGGCCTCACGAGCTCTGACGGCTTCCTGAATAGCCTGAAGTACATCAAGTTTGGCCCGAGCACGGCGGTGGCGGCACAGGCAGGGGGTACCGATTCGATCGCAATCGGCGGGAATGCAGTTGCTAACCAAAACTACGCGCTCGCCATTGGTCGCTCGGCTTTCGCCACGGCGGCGAATGCTGTAGCAATCGGTTATGGCTCTCAGGCCAACGTGGCCAACACGTTCGCGGTGGGTAATTCGTTCACCCAGCGACGTATCGTGAACGTCGCGAACGGTATCGACGACACGGACGCAGCGACCGTTGGCCAGGTGAATTCGGACATTCAAGCAGCTATCGCAAATCTGAATCTGCACGGGACGAGCAACTCTGGCCTGCTGCAGTCGGCGGTGCATTCGACTTCAATGCTCGGAGCTTCTCCTACGTCAAGCTTGCCGCCGGAAGAACTGATCGTGTCGGGACCGACCGACAAGGCCGGTCAGATCGAGGCTACGGGTACGGACTCGATGGCGATCGGCCTGAATTCGAAGGTGACGGCTGACAATGCAGTCTCCGTTGGTGTCAATGTTCGGACGCTGGGGGATGGATCGGTTGGTATCGGGCAGCAGATTGCAATCGACGGCCTTAACACTGTGGTGATGGGTACGAACGTTACGGCAGCCGCTGACAATGCGATTGTTATCGGCAACAACAGTTCGACGGTGGTACCGGGAGCAAACGGTGGCATTGCAATCGGTAACAACGTGCAGGTTGGCGGCGTCAACACGCTGGCGATCGGTACGAACATTTTGGCGTCGGGTTCGAACAGCGTTACGCTCGGCTACGCCAGTGCTGACGGTGGCCGCGCCAATGTCCTCTCGGTGGGCAACGCCAAGTCCGGCGGCCAACGCCAGATCATCAACGTCGCAGCCGGTACGCAGAACAACGACGCCGTGAACGTTTCGCAGCTTGCAGGCGTCGCAAGCGCCCTCGGCGGCGGTGCTTCCGTCAACCCGACGACGGGCGCAGTCGTGGCACCGGCGTACACACTGGCGGGCAACACGTACGTCAACGTGGCCGCTGCGCTGACTTCGCTGGATACGCGCATCGCTTCGGGCGGCGACCCGCTGGCCGTCGATTACGACACGGCAACGAAGGATCAGATCTCGCTGAAGGGCTCGACCGGCACGAAGATCACAGGTCTGACAGCAGGTGCGTTGAACGCGTCGAGCACCGAGGCGATCAACGGTTCGCAGTTGTACGCGCAGGGCACGTCGATGGCCAAGGCTCTCGGCGGTAGCGCGTCGGTCAACACGGCGACGGGCGAGATCACGGCACCCGCGTACACGTTCGGTGGCGGAACGTACACCAACGTTGCCGACGCCTTGACGGCGCTGAACAACGCTGCGGGTTCGGGTAATGCACTGGGTGTCGTATACGACGACCAGGACAAGACCCAGATCACGCTGGCAGGCTCAACCGGCACGAAGATCACCAAGGTGGCAGCAGGCGACGTGAACGCGTCGAGCACCGACGCGATGAACGGCACGCAGCTGTACAACGTGGCGGCATCGACGGCTGATGCGATCGGCGGCGGTTCGTCGTTCGATCCTTCGACGGGCAAGATCACGAACCCGACGTTTAACATCGGTGGCAAGACGATCACGAACATCGCCGGCGCGATCACGAATCTCGACGACCGCGTCTATGCGAACACGACCGACATCACGAACCTGCAAACGCAGATCAACGAAGGCGGCATTGGTCTCGTGACGCAGGATGCAACGAGCAGGAACATTCTCGTCGCATCGCAGACGGACGGCTCGATCGTCGACTTCGCGGGCACGAAGGGCGCACGCAGGCTCACGGGCGTGGCGGCTGGCAACGTGAACGCATCGAGCTTCGACGCGGTGAACGGCACGCAGCTGTACAACGTGGCGGCATCGACGGCCAGCGTGATCGGCGGCGGTTCGACGGTGAAGACCGACGGCACGATCAGCAACCCGACGTACATCGTGGGCGGCTCGACGGTCACGACGATCGGCGGAGCGATCACGAACCTCGACGCCCGCGTGTATGCGAACAGCACCGACATCACGAACCTGCAAACGCAGATCAACGAAGGCGGTATTGGTCTCGTGACGCAGGATGCGACGAGCAAGAACATTCTCGTTGCATCACAGACGGATGGTTCGGTCGTCGACTTTACGGGCAAGGACGGCGCGCGTGTTCTCTCGGGCGTCGCAGCCGGTACGGGTGACAACGACGCTGTCAACAACGCGCAGTTGAAGGCGGCGGGCATCATCAGCGCCGATGGTTCGACGAAGACGGCTGTGACATACAACACCGTGAAGGATGACAGCGGCAAGGAAGTCACCGACTTCAGCAACATCACGCTTGGTGACGGTACGCCGACCTCCAAGCCGGTGGCGATCCACAACGTTGCAGCGGGCGAGAAGGACACCGACGCGGTGAACTACTCGCAGTACTCGGATCTGTTGTCGAAGGTCAACAGCATCAGCAACGCGGGCACGGGTGTCGATACGTTGTTCGTCGGCGATGGCGACCGTAACACCGAACAGGCGAAGGCAGGCGGCACGCATGCTACGGCAATGGGTGCGTTGTCGGTTGCGAACGGTCTGCAGTCGGTCGCGACGGGTTATGCATCGAATGCAACGGGCAGCAACGCCGTCGCAATCGGCGCGAACTCGACCGCCAGCGGCAACAACTCGGTCGCGCTCGGCGCAGGCTCGGTGGCGTCGGAAGACAACACCGTGTCCGTCGGTTCCGCAAGCCAGCAGCGTCGCGTCACGAACGTCGCAGCGGGCACGGCAACCACCGACGCAGTCAACGTCGGCCAGTTGAACGATGCGATCACGAACGCCAGCAACAACACGGTGAACCAGGCGGTTCAGCAGTCGAACTCGTACACCGACAGCCAGTTCAACAAGATGAACGACAAGATGAACTCGCTGGGTGCAGCGGCGATGGCAGCGACCTCGTTGATCCCGAATGCGCGCGCGGAAGGCAACTTCCAGATGTCGGCGGCAGCCGGCACGTATGGCGGGGCGGCAGCCGTCGCCATCGGCGCGAACTACTGGGTCAACGATCGCGTCCTCGTGAACGCACACGTGACGCGCGCCACGGGCAATGGTGCCAACACGGGCGCGTCGGCAGGCGTGACGATCGGCTTCTGATGGCCTGATACGTCCGCCGCGCGCCAAGCGCGGCGGACGTGGAGAAATCTATGAGAAAACCAACATTACGCGGAACCGCGCGCTTCGCGTTTGCTGCGACGCTCGCCGCTGCGCTGACAGCGCCTGCGTCCGCGGCCAGCATCAAGAGCCAGGCCGAGGCGCTCGTGCCTGCCGCGCAGAAGATCGCAGATCCCTACCGTCGCGGTGTGGCGGAAGGCTTCCTCGAAATCGCTGAGCGTCAGGACAGCCACGTGCTCGTTTCGCGCGTTTATAACAATGCCGCGCAACGGGCATTGGGCAATGCGCGCTACCTGATCGACCAGAGCGTGCCGTGGGAGCCGCTATACACGGCGAAGAACTGGCCCACACGCGACAAGTGGGTGCAGGCGATCCGCGCTATCGAAGCAACCAACGCGCGGGTGTCGGCATCGATGTGCAAGGGCGAGTCGGCGGGCCGCTTGCTTGCCCTCACCGACGAAGTCTGGAAGGAGCAGGACGAAACGCACGGCACGCGCTGGGTACACGGTTGGGAAGCGATCGAGCGCGCGCAGAAGCTGAGCGTGCAGGTGAATCAGGAGCTCGATCACTGTGCGCCTCCACCGCCACCGCCGCCTGTCGTCGAATCCGCCACGCCGATCTCGTTGTCCGCCGACGCACTGTTCGATTTCGACAGCGCGAAGCTCAAGGCGGATGGCGCCATTGCGATCGACGCGCTCGCAACGGATCTGAAGCGCGCGCAATCGATCGATGTCGTCACGGTGATCGGCTACACGGACCGCTTCGGCTCGGTCGCGCACAACCGCGACCTGTCGCGGCGCCGTGCGCAGGCTGTAGCGGACGCGCTGCAGGAACGCGGGCTGAACCCAGCGCGCTTCGACGTGCGCGGTGCGGGATCGACTGCGCCGATCGCGACCTGCCCGGGACGGAAGTCTGCTGCTGTGATCGCGTGTCTGGCGCCGAACCGCCGCGTCGAGATTCGCGTGAGCGGGCAGTCTGTTTCGGCAGTGCCGGCTGCGCCCGCCGCGCCGCAGTCACCACGGCCGCAGCAGATGAAGCAGGAGCAAGCGCAGCCGCAAGTACAGCCGCAAGTACAGCCGCAAGCGCAACGGCTCCTCCAGTTGCAGCAGCTGCAACAGCCGCCGCAGCGACAACAGTGGCAGATGCCGCAATCGCTGCAAAAACCACCCGCGCAGTAACAGCGCTCACACGGGCCGCCGACGTCGAGGCGGCCCACAAGCCAAACGGCCCGGTCACGCAAATGACCGGGCCGTTTTTTTCATGCGCGAGCGCAATGTCAGGCGTTACTTTGGTCCGCTCGTCCAGAAGATCACATCGTCGATCCGGTCGAATACATAGACTTTCAGCGCCATCTGCTCGACCTGGTTGAGCTGGTCGAACTCGATGCCGTGCGTAGCGGGATCGCCGGGTTTTGAGCCGGGCTGGACGTTGCGGATGATCGCCGTGGTTTCGATCGGCGTCTCCATGTCTTTGGAGCGCAGCGTGAACGCCACGCGGATGCGCTTGCCGATTTCGCCGACCGTCCACGCGGCGGAAAACGACATGCCCAGCGCGCTCACGCTCTGCACGAGCCCGAGGCTTTCGTAGCCCGTGCCTTGCGCTTCGACGCTGAAGCGCAGCGGCAGGCTCGCGCGCACGCGCACCGACTTGCGCTCGCGCAGCCGGCGGACCACGCCCGGCTTCGACAGCACGAGATAGTGGAACGGCACCTGGCAGACGGAATCGACGGTACACACGAAGCGGAACACCGCCTGGCTCGCAATCGCGACGATCTCGACGTTCTCGCCGACGGAGAGCGCCATCGGCTTGCCGTCGACGAGCGGCGGCGTGACGAACAGCGACTCGTTCGGCGCAAAGCCGATGATGCGCGACGGATGCATCGGCGCGCCCATGCCGACCTGCGAGCGCACGCCGATCAGCGCGCCGATCGTCAGATGCATGTCCTTGAGCGCGAGCGCTTCGGCGTCGCCTGGCTTGGCTGCCGCCTGTGTGGCGCGCGTGCCGTCGTCGTTCGCGGTGTCCAGGTCGCCGCGCTGCGGCTTGAAATGCTGGAACAGGAAGCGGTGCTCATCCGCGCCGATTACGATCGCGCCGCGATCGAACAGCAGCGCGCCATCGCTGTCGATAATCGGAAATTCGAGCGGCGTGCCGACGGGTACGGCATCGGGCGAAAGCTGACGCGCAGCGGTGACAGGCGCGCTCGCGTCTGTGTCGACGGTGTCTTCACTGGTTTGCATGATGGGCGAATGAAGCGGTGGCCGGAGATAATCGTTGTATACGTCGCGTCATGAAAAAACTTTAGTTTATTTTTCTTGCGCGGCCGTAATTCACCTTTCGCCGGCTTTATTCAATTTCAATAAATGGCCGGTTTAAATCGATGCAAACGTTTAAGCGGCCCCTATTCGTACCAGCGCGGCGTGTAAACCCATTCCCGGCCGTGCCCGGCGGGGCGGAACACGCGGGTCGTCGATGAGCCGATTATTACCATCGTTCGCATATCGACATCGACGGATTTCAGCTCGGCGAGCGTCGTCGTTTTCAATGTCGCGCCGGGACGGCCAATATCGCGGCCGAGCACGACGATTGTCGTCGGCGCGCGAGATTCGCGCACGATATTGAGCGCCTTGTCGAGTTGCCACGGACGGGCGCGCGAAATCGGGTTGTAGAACGCCATCACCAGATCGGCTTCGGCTGCGTGACGCAGCCGCGTTTCGATGATCGACCACGGTTTCAGATTGTCCGACAGCGACAGCATGCAGAAATCGTGGCCGAGCGGCGCGCCTGCCTGCGCGGCTGTCGCCAGCGCGGCGGACACGCCGGGCACGATTTCCAGTTCGACACCCGCCCACGCCGCGTATTGCGCGTCGTCGCGCACTTTGTCGAGCGCTTCGAGTACGGCGGCCGCCATCGCGAACACGCCTGGATCTCCGGACGACACCATCGCCACGTGCCGTCCCGTGCTCGCCAGTTCGAATGCGTGGCGGGCGCGCTGCATTTCCTCGCGATTGTCGGTGCCATGCACACGCTGGTCCGCGCGGAACGGGCCTGCCATCTTCACGTAGGTTTCGTAGCCGAGGATGTCGGTGGCCTGCGTCAGCGCCGTGCGCGCGGCGGGCACCATCAGCGACGCGTCACCGGGTCCGAGGCCGATCACGCTCAGCTTGCCGCGCGCGCGGCCGACTGTCGCGGGATCGAGCGGCGCGTGCGCGACGGCGAAGGCGATGGACGCGTCGGCGTTTGCATCGAGCGCTTTGTGGGGCACACGTAGGGTTTGGCTGAGCATCTGGCCCGCGCCGTTGTCGTCACCGCTGCCGACGGCGAAGCGCAATGCGACCTGCAGCGTATCCGCAGCCTGTTGAAGCGCGGGATCGCCCGTCAGCGAAGCAGGCGCGAGCAGCACCGCCAGCGATTGCGCCGCCAGCCCATGCGTCTGCGCCGCTTCGAGTATCCGTTGATGCAACAAGCCGTCACCCGGTCCCGTTGCATGGACGGCGACGACGACACTGCGCGGATGAATCACCAGTTCGTCCGTCGCGCCGTTCCACGCCAGCGGCGTGACGCGGATCGCGCGTCGAGCGTTGTCGGCGCGCGGCAGTTGCACGCTGTCGAGCCACGGTGCGTCGCCTTCGATGCGCGTCGCCTCGCCCGCGAGCAGATCGGACACGAAGCGCTTGCCCTGGTCGATGCTGGCAAGCGTGTAGCCGTCGGGCGGATTCAGCACGCACGCGCCGAAGCGCAGTTCGCCGCTTGTGGTGATCGCGGGCGGCACGTCGAGCGCGGCGGCGATTTCGCGCGCCATCACGTTGACGCCCGACAGCCCGCCGAGCAGCGGCACGACGGCGCTGCCATCCTCGGCGACGGCCAGCACGGGCGGCTCGACGCCTTTGTCCGCGAGCAGCGGCGCAATGCAGCGGATCACGATGCCCGCCGCGCACAACGCGATGATCGGCGTGCCGCTCGCATACAGCTCGCGCAGATGCGCGTTGAGTTCCGTGTAGGCGACATCGGCGTCGGCGACGCGGCCTTGCAGGCCATGCACCTGCGCGCCGTCATAAAGGGATTGCACGCGCCGCGCCGTGTCCAGCGCGCCGACGCCGAGGATCACGATTGCGGGCGGCGTCGTCAGCCTTGCCATTTTTCCCCCGGCACGACGAGCAGCGAGAAATACGGCGACGCCATCGGGTCGACTTCGGCAAGCGGCACGATGCGCTGGTTCGCCATCGTCGCGCGTTCGACGTACAGAGCACGCTCCGCGAGTCCCAGTTCGTCGAGCACACGGCGCACCTTGTCGAAATTGCGGCCGAGCTTCATCACGACGGCGGCATCGGCAGCGGCGAGACGGCGCTTGAGTTCGTCTTCGGGCAACACGCCTGACAGCACCGACAGCGTCTGGTTGCGATATACGAGCGGCTGGCCGAGCACGGCGACGCCGCCGAGCATCGAGCACACGCCGGGCACCACTTCGCCTTCGAAGCGCGGCGCAAGCCGGTTGGCGAGCCGGTCGTGCAGGTACATGTACGAGCCGTAGAAGAACGGATCGCCTTCGCAGATCACGGCCACGTCGCGTCCCGCATCGAGGTGCTTCGCGACCACTTCGGCGGCCGTGTCGTAGAAGTCGGCGATGATCGCTTCGTACGACAGCGGCGGTTCGAGCGCTTCCGTTGTCACGGGATAGACGAGCGGCAACTGTTCCTGCTCGCTCGACAGATGCGACTCGATGATCGAAAACGCGTTGCCTTTCTTGCCCTTCGCGACGAAGTACGCGACCACGTGTGCCGATTTCAGCAGCCGCAGCGCTTTCACCGTGATCAGTTCCGGGTCGCCGGGACCGACGCCGAGACCATAGAGACGCCCGCGCGTGCTGTTCGCCTGATCGGCCATTATTCGTCCTCCGATGCGAGCGCGTTCACGGCGGCTGCCGCCATCGCGCTGCCGCCGCGCCGGCCTTGCACGGCGACGAACGGCACGCCGCGGCTATTGGCGGCGAGCATCGCCTTCGACTCCGCCGCGCCGATGAAGCCGACCGGGAAGCCGAGAATCAGCGCGGGGCGCGGCGCGCCGCTATCGAGCATGTCGAGCAGATGAAAGAGCGAGGTCGGCGCATTGCCGATTACGACGACGCTGCCTGGCAGATGTGGCTGCCACAGTTCGAGCGCCGCCGCCGAACGCGTGTTGTTCATCTCGCGCGCGAGCGCGGGCACGGATGGATCGGCCAGCGTGCAGATCACTTCGTTGTGCGCGGGCAGCCGCGCGCGTGTGATGCCTTCGGCGACCATGCGCGCGTCGCAGAGGATTGGCGCGCCGTTGGCGAGGGCCTGGCGCCCGGCGCGGCCTGCGCCGTCCGAAAAGCGCAGATCGCCGATGATATCGACCATCCCGCATGCGTGGATCACGCGCACGGCGAGCTTTTCGAGGTCGGCGGGAATGCGCGAAAGATCGGCTTCCGCGCGTATCGTCGCGAACGACTGGCGATAAATTTCCTGTCCGTCGCGGATGTAGTCAAGCATCGAATGGCTCATCAGTTGGGGGAAGGGCGGATGCTTGTAGCACGTCTGCCGCTTCGTCGATCGTCAGACCGCGCGCGATGCATCGGCCGAAGCCGTTGGGCTCGCGCGGGTCGTGTGTCTGGTACAGGTCGTAATGGCCGTCGGCCACTGCGAGCAGCGTGTAGGGCGCGCGGTGCGCGGCTGCACAGGAACGTGGGCAGCCGCTGAGATGCACTTGCGCATGTGCGGGCACGTGTGCAGCGAGCTTCAGGGCATCGGCTTTGGTGTCCGCCTGGCTCTTCGCGCAGCCTGCGGAGCCGGTGCATGCGATCACGCGGGTTAGCGGATTTTGCGAAGTGGTGGCGAGGCCCAGTGCTTCGAGCTTCCGTAGCGTGGCGTCGAGGTTCGCTGGGTCGATATCGGTGAGCAGCACGCTTTGCCACGGTGTCATGCGCAGGGTTGCGCGTTCGTTGCCGTGCGTGAGTTCGGCGAGGCCACGCAGTACCGCGCTGTCGATGCGGCCCAATGCGGGCTGCGCGCCGACATGCCAACGATGGCCGTCGTTTTGTCGATACGCGCCGAGCCTTCGCGACGCATCGGCAGGTTCGCGGTGCCAGCGTTCGATCGACGCGTCGCGCAACGTCTGTACGCCGCATTTGCGTTCGGCGTGCCTGATGATGCTCTCGATGGAATGCTTGGCGAGCAGGTCGCGCATGCGGGTATCGTCTGGCGCGGCGAGGTCGAGGAACGTGTGTATGAGCGCTCGCGTGAACGTTGCGAGATCCGAAGCCGTGACGGCGGCTAATGCGCCGTCATGTTGCGCAAGAACGGGCGGACATCCTGCAAGGCCGAACGCGAACCAGGCGTCAGAACGCTCACGATGCGGCATCGCCGAAAACCAGATGTCGTGCGGATGATCGAGCATCATCAGACGCTCGCCGCCATCGAGCATCAGCGAAAATTTCGGCGACAGCGCGACGAAACGCGTGTCGCTTTGAAGCAGCGTGAGCAGATCGGCAGTGAGCGCGGTTGTGTCGAATAAGGCGCTCGCATCGCGGCCCGTCGCTGGGCTGATCATTACGTTGCGCACGTCGTCGGCGAATGCGTGCTCAGTGTTTTGCGGGCCGAGGCCCGCGTCGAGGAGTGCCGCAATGAGCGCGTCTTCATGACCGTGCTTGACGCCGCGCAATTGCAGGTTCGCGCGATTCGTAATGTCGACGATACCCGACGCGTGTTCGTCGATCGCCCCGGCGATGGCGAGCGCCTGCGTTGCGCTCAATTCGCCGCCCGCCAGCTTCACGCGGCAGATGCCGCCGTCGAGCGCGGGTACGATGCGCAACAGCCCCGGACAAGCCGAAGGGCGCAAGGCGGAAGCGTCGGACGAATGGAAAGCGTGGCTCAAGACATCACCGGGTTAACGTCGCGCGACGGCCCGGGCATCTCGAAGGAGAGCGGCTCGGCATCGGTACACCCCGCCCGATGTTGACTGGCACGAACTGTTGGCCGGCAGGTTTCCTGACTAGCAGGTCAACGTCCACACCGGCCTTCCCGGTATCACCAGTGGCGCAAATTGGCGTGGACTCGCTGCATACAGTTGCGGGGGCAGTCACGGTCATCGCAGTGATGTGTGTTCCCTCTTAGGCCCCGAAAGGCACCGGCGAACGGGTATTATGCCTTTTTTCGAACAGCACAACGATGCCGCAGCCTTGAAACACGGCCCGCAGCAGCGTTTTCAGTACAGCAAGCAGATGAGGATCGACGCATGTCGGCGTGGCTGACCGTGGTGGGAATGGGCGATGACGGTTTTGCCGGCCTGGGGAAAACGGCGCGGCGCGCGCTGATCGACGCGTCGGTGATCTATGGCGGCGAGCGGCATCTGGCGATGCTGCCCGTGTGCCTGAACGCCGCGCGCGAGCCTTGGCCGCATCCGTTCGACATCGCGCCCGTGCTCGCGCGGCGCGACACGCCCGTGTGCGTGCTGGCGAGCGGCGATCCGATGTTTTACGGCGTCGGCGCAACGCTCGCGCGCCACGTTCCAGCCGATGAATTGCGCGTGCTGCCGGCTCCCTCGTCGGTGTCGCTTGCGGCGGCGCGTCTTGGCTGGGCGTTGCAGGATGTTGCGACCGTGTCGCTGGTTGGTCGGCCGCTTGCGGCGCTGCAGATGCATTTGCACGATGGCGCACGCGTGTTCGCGCTAAGCGCGGACGGCGCGACGCCTACCGCCGTCGCCGCGTGGCTCGTCGAACGCAGCTTCGGCGCGACGCGCATGATCGTGATGGAGCATCTGGGCAGCGCATCCGAACGCCTGATCGACGCTCGCGCGCACGACTGGTCGATTGGCGAGACGGCGTCGCTGAACGTGATCGCGCTCGATTGCCGGCGCGATGCGTCGTCCGATGCGCCGCGGCTCGCGTTGACGCCAGGCCTGCTCGACGACGCCTTTCGTCACGACGGCCAGTTGACGAAGCGCGACGTGCGCGCGCTGACGCTCGGACGCCTCGCGCCCGCGCCCGGCGAACTGCTGTGGGACGTCGGCGCGGGCTGTGGCTCGATCGGTATCGAATGGATGCGCGCGCACGCCAGTTGCCGCGCGATAGCGATCGAAGCGAACGGCGAGCGTCAGCGTTTCATCGAGCACAATCGCGACGCGCTCGGTGTGCCGGGACTGCAACTGATCGCAGGCAAGGCGCCCGATGCGCTGCAAGGCTTGCCCGCGCCCGACGCGATTTTCATCGGCGGCGGCGTGACGGCGCATGGCGTGCTCGATGCGTGCTGGCGCGCGTTGAAACAAGGCGGGCGGCTGATTGCGAACGCCGTCACGCTCGAAGGCGAGGCGGCGCTCGTTGCGTGGCGCGCGCAGTATGGCGGCGCGTTGACACGCATTGCGCTTGCCGAGGCGCAGGCGCTCGGCGGCTTCGAGACGTGGCGCTCCGCGCTGCCGATCACGCTACTCGACACCCGCAAACCGTGATGCGCGACGAAACGCCCGAACAACCCGCGCCACTGCGCAGCGGCTACACGACGGGAAGCTGCGCGACGGCGACGTCGCTGGCGGCGGCGCGTTTGCTGCTGTCGGGTATCGCGAGCGATGTCGCGGAAATCGTGTTGCCGAAAGGCCAGCATGTGCCGATGCAACTCGTGTTCTGCCGCCTGGTCGACGGCGGTAAGGACGGCGCCGAAGCGGGCACCGTCAAGGACGCGGGCGACGATCCCGATGTCACGCACGGCGCCGTGGTGTTCGCGCGCGTGCGTCTGGCCGACGCGCCCGGCGTGCGTTTTCATGCGGGGCCGGGCGTCGGCACGGTGACGCGCGCGGGCCTCACGCTGCCCGTCGGCGAGCCGGCCATCAACCCGGTGCCGCGTCAGATGATGACCGCGCATCTTGCCGAACTGGCCTCCGAGCATGGCTATGCGGGCGGCTTCGAAGTGACGATCGGCGTCGAGAACGGCGAAGCGCTGGCGCAGAAGACGATGAACCCGCGCTTGGGCATTGTCGGCGGGCTGTCGATACTTGGCACGACGGGCATCGTGCGGCCGTTCTCGTGCTCGGCGTATATCGCGTCGATCCATCAGGGCATCGACGTGGCGCGCGCGAACGGCTATCGGCATATTGCCGCGTGTACGGGCAATGCGAGCGAAGACGCGATGCGCGCTTACTACCAGTTGCCCGATATCGCGCTGATCGAGATGGGCGACTTCGCGGGCGCGGTGCTCAAGCATCTGAAGCGCGCGCCCGTCGACAAGCTCAGCATGTGCGGCGGCTTCGGCAAGCTGAGCAAACTCGCGGCGGGGCATCTCGATCTGCATAGCCGCAATTCGAGCATCGACTTGCCGCAACTCGCCGCGTGGTCGGCGCAACATCCGGCGAGTGATGACGCGTTGCAGGCCGCTATCGTCGGCGCGAACACGAGCCAGGAAGCGCTTGCGATGGCGCGAAAAAAAGGCGTGCCGCTCGGGGATATCGTCTGCGCACGCGCGCGCGACGTGGCGCGCGAAATCGTGCCCGCGTCGGTCGAAGTCGAGATGTTCGCGATCGACCGGCAGGGCAACATCATCGGGGTGGCGCGATGAAGCGTGTGTTATTGCTCGGCGGCACGGGCGACGCATTGCAGATCGCGCGGCAACTCGGGCCGCAGCATGTCTATAGCCTGGCGGGACTCGGACGCGTGCCGGAAGGGCTGGCGTGTGAAGTGCGCGTCGGTGGGTTTGGCGGCAGCGATGGGCTTGCGCGGTTTATCGAAAGCGAAGGCATTGCGCTCGTGATCGACGCGACGCATCCGTATGCCGCGCAAATGAGCGCGAACGCGGCCGCGGCGTGCCGCGAGGCCAACGTGCCGTGCTGGGCGCTGCGCCGCGCGGGCTGGACGCCGCAAGCGGGCGACGACTGGCGCATGGTGGGCGGCTGGGATGAACTGGTCGATGCGATCCGTCCGTTTCGGCGGGTGCTGTTCACGTCGGGCCGCGAGCCGCTTTCGCATCTCGATGAAATACCTGCGCATCAATTTTGGATTGTGCGCTGTCTCGACGCGCATCCGGGCAACGAGCGTGCATGCGTCATCGACGCGCGCGGGCCGTTCGATATCGACGGCGAGCGGGCGCTGTTCGCGCTGAATCACATCGATGTGCTGGTGACGAAGAACAGCGGCGGAGCGGCGACGCAGCCGAAGCTCGAGGTGGCGCGCGAACTGAAGGTGCCCGTGGTGATGATGCGGCGCCCTTCGCTGCCTGAGGTCGATCGCGAGTTCGACAGTCCGGCGCAACTGCTGCGCGCATTGAACGAAGAAGATTGGAGTGCTGTGAAATGACGGTGTTTTTTATCGGTGCGGGACCGGGCGATCCTGAACTGATCACGGTGAAGGGGCAGCGCCTGGTGCGCACGTGTCCGGTGATTCTGTATGCCGGTTCGCTTGTGCCTGAAGCCGTGTTGAGCGGCAATGTCGCTGAAAAGGTGGTGAACACGGCCGAGCTCGATCTGGATGCGATCGTTGGTCTGCTTGCCGACGCGCATGTGAACGGGCAGGACGTCGCGCGCGTGCATTCGGGCGATCCGTCGTTGTACGGCGCGATTGGGGAGCAGATTCGCCGCTTGCGGGCGCTTGGCATTCCGTATGAGATCGTGCCGGGTGTGACGGCTACGGCGGCCTGCGCGGCCGCGCTTGGGGTTGAGTTGACGTTGCCGGATGTGTCGCAGACGTTGATTCTCACCCGCTATGCGCGGAAGACTTCGATGCCGGAGGGCGAGCAACTTGCCGATCTTGCGCGGCATCGTGCGTCGATGGCGATTCATCTTGGGGTGCGGCATATTGCTTCTATTGTCGATGAGCTGACGCCTCACTACGGTGGCGACTGTCCCGTCGCGGTGGTTTATCGGGCTAGTTGGCCGGATGAGGAGAAGGTTGTTGGTACGCTTGTTGATATTGTTGAGAAGTTGCAGGGGATGGATATTCAGCGTACCGCGTTGATTCTGGTTGGGCGGGTGCTCGATGCAGAGCATTTTGCGGATTCGACTTTGTATTCGAAGTAGAAAGGTTTTTTTCGCGGCGCGGGCGGTTTGGTTTGCTTGTGTGTTCGCTGGCATCCGGGTTATGGCTTCGTGGTTCGGCTGGTTTGGTTTTTTTGGGGTTTGCGCTGGCATCCGCGATTTGTTAGCCTGCTTCACGCGTCGCCCCTGTGCGGGGCGGCACCTACTTTTCTTTGCCGCCGCAAAGAAAAGTAGGCAAAAGAAAGCGGCTAACACCGCCAATTCTTGTTCCTGCCTGAGGGCCCCCAACGGGTCTTACGCTTCACACGGCAATCACGTGACCCATGTTCGTTGCCAACGCTCTTGCGCTGCGCCTCACCCGCTTCACGCACCCGCGCTTCACCATGCCGTGCCAGATAGTCCACCGCCGCCCAGGTGGCAAACTGTGTGTAGGCCGTAGTGCTCCACACGCCTCACTCCGGACCGATAGCGCATGCGTCCCACCCTGTAAGAGCGCCAGGCTATACGACGCGACAACCTACACACAGTTTGCCACCTGGGCGGCACATACCATTCGCTGCCGTTAGCCCATGCACGGGTATTCGAAGCGGGTGAGGCGCTCATTCGAAGCGTTGGCAACGCACGCAAACAGAAAGGCTGCCATGTGAAGCGTAAGACCCTGTGGGGGCCCTCAGGCAGGAACAAGGATTGGCGGTGTTAGCCGCTTTCTTTTGCCTACTTTTCTTTGCGGCGGCAAAGAAAAGTAGGTGCCGCCCCGCACAGGGGCGACGCGTGAAGCACGCTAACGAATCGCGGATGCCAGCGCAAACCCAAGCAAACCGAACCGGCCGAGCCACGAAGCCATAACGCGGATGCCAGCGCCGCCCCCTGCAGACCACAAAAAAAGGCGCCGCCAGCAACAAACACAACAACCCTAATGCGTCTGCACGCGAGACTGATCTGTTTCAGCTTGCGGCTGCGTAACCGCACTAACAACCACAAACACAACAAGGTTCACCGCCAGCGCAACAAACCCAATATTGACGTCCTTCAGTACATCAGGCAAAAACGGCATCAACTGCCCGACACTCAACTTGAAGATCGTCGTCACAGCAACAACAGCAACCCCAGCGAGAATCCCACAAAACGCGCCTTGCCTGGTAGCCCGATTCCGCGGCGCGAGACTGCAAATAACAGCAGGAAACAGCTGCGTAACAAAGCTATACCCCATCAAAAGCAGCGCAACGATGGTCTCTCCGCCGTGCAGCGTAAACAGAACAGCAACAAGCGCAACCACAGGTACACAAACGCGAGCAAGCTTCGCAACAGTCTCATCAGAGGCATTCCGCTGCACGAGCCCACGATAAATATCATTGGCAAGCAGCGTTGAAGCCGTAGTGAGAATCATCGACCCAGGCACCAGCGCCGTCAGCACACCTGCTGCACCAATCACCCCAACGAACCAGGGATCAAAGGTCTGCAGCGACAACTTGAACAAGGAAAGATCGATATCGCCGCCCTTAAGTCCAGGCACCTTCAACGCCGCAGCAAACCCGACAAAAAACACGAACAGCAAGATCAACTGATAAAGCGGCAGCACAATCGCATTACGCCGAAAGATGCGTTCATCCTTCGCGGTAAAAACAGACCCGAACGTATGCGGCCACATGAAAAACCCAAGCGCCGTGAGCAACACCGTCGACTGAAACCACGTAACGCTCGACCCCTTCTCAGGGAACGTGAGAAAACCAGGCCGCGCCACATCGATCGCATGAAACATCTGCCCGAGCCCGCCGTAGTAATGCATCGGCAGATAGATACCGAGAAACAGCACGATGCCAAGTATCAGCATGTCCTTGACGACCGAGTTCCACGCAGAACCGCGCACACCCGATACGATCACATAAATCGTCACCACGCCCGCGCCGATCCAGATCGCCGCCGACGACGAAATCGCGCCATAGGAAGCCGTCGAAACAATAATGCCCAGCCCCTTGAGTTGGAGCACGAGATACGGAATCAGCGCAGCAACGTCAACGATGGCAACCAGCACCCCAAGCGACGCGCTATCGTATTTGCGCGTAAGGAAATGCGGTTGCGACACGACGCGATGCGTCTTTGCAAATCGCCAGACGGGCGGCAGCATCCAGTACGACAGCACATACGCCAGCGTCCCATAAGCGAGGATGTAATAGACGGGTGCGCCCTTGCCATATGCAAAGCCGCTGCCGCCAAGGAAGGTGAACGTCGTGTAGATCTCACCCGCCATCAACAGGAATACAAACGCGGTGCCGAAGCTGCGGCCGCCCACCGTCCATTGCTCGAGGCTCATGTCATGCCCATGACGGGCACGCACGCCGAGATAGAGCGCGAACAGCGTGACGGCGACGATGATTGCGAGGGCGCTGCTCATGAACGCACCTCCTCGGCAGAAGGCGTTTGCCGGTTCACAGGATCGAGCCGATAGATAATGCCCATGATGATCGAGCTCAAAACAACCCACATAACGATCCACGCAAGCACGAACGGCATGCCGAGCACGAGCGGCTCGACTCGGTTGACGAACGGAACGCCGAGCAGAATGCCGATGAACGGCAGCACGGCGAGCAGACGAAATGACATGGGACAACTCCTCGAATGAGAATGAGCCGGTCTCGATGAACGTCAATTCCTGAAGTAACGACTGGGATACCGCGCACCGACTGTATGCCTCTTGCCACATTCCGGTAAAGGTCGCCAAAAATATGCAGGTATATTGAAAGGAACGTGCGCAAACGCAGTGCCCGTGGGCATCGGCATGCATCGCAGGTGTGCTGCATTGCATGAAGAAGGTGCCTCTTACATGGCGTGCGGAATTCGTTGCATATACACTGGTCGGCCCTCACGCTCCGTTGCGCGGCGCAAAAATCAAAACCATCAAAGAGCAAATTCATCGATGATTTCGAGCCTGATTTCGGAGATTCTGTTTGGCTTCACCGGGTTGATCAGCATCATCAATCCGATCGCGATCGCCTTCGTGTTTCTCGACCGAACGGATTCGCTGACGGACGCGGAACGCGCCGCGCTCGCCAAGCGGGTTTCCCTCAATGCGTTCTTCGTGCTGCTGGTCGTATTCTTTGTCGGCACGCCGATCCTGCATTTCTTCGGCATTTCAATGGAAGCGCTGCGCATCGGCGGCGGTCTTGCCGTGGCCGTCAGCGCGTGGAATATGCTCAATGCGCCGGAGCGCCAGCCGAACGAAGCGGCCGTCAAGCCCGTCGATCCCGACAACGCGATGTCGAAGGCATTCTTTCCGCTGACAGTGCCACTCACCACGGGCCCCGGCACGATGGCGACGGCCATCGCGCTGAACGCGAACCGCAGCCACAAGCTGTCGGAGTTCGTGATGTCGTCGATCGCGTCCGTGACGATTTCGTTTCTTGTCATGCTCGCAGTCTGGTTCACGTACAACCACGCCGCGACCCTCGGCCGTTATCTGGGCAAGGAAGGCACCAAGGTGGCGCTGCGCGTGTCCGCATTTTTGTTGCTGTGCATTGGCGTGCAGATCATATTGACGGGGCTGTCCGAGTTTCTTGCGCCGATCGCCAGTGGCCGGGCGGGCGGTTGAACGAATGAGCACCGGATACGAAGCGGACGTGAACGGGATGTGAACCGTTTGAAACCGGCGCGGGCCTAGGCGTTTTTCATCGAGGAGAGCGATCATGTGCCGCTGGCTGGCTTACACAGGAAACCCGATTCAGCTCGAAGCCGTGCTGTTCCGGGCCAAGCATTCGCTGATCGACCAGAGCCTGCACTCGCGGCTCGGGCAGACCACCACCAACGGCGACGGCTTCGGCGTCGGCTGGTACGGCCATCCAACCGACATCCCGTTCCGCTACCGGTGCGCGCATCCCGCGTGGAGCGACCGCAATCTGCGCGACGCCGCGCGGGCCGTGCGCGCGTCGCTGTTCGTCGCGCATATCCGCGCGGCGACGGACACCCCTTCGCAGGAAACCAACTGCCATCCGTTTCGCCACGGCCGCTGGCTCTTCATGCACAACGGTCTCGTGCGCGACTATCCTAAAGTGCGGCGCGACCTGATGCTCGGCATCGACCCGGACTTGTTCGCATCGATCGAAGGCTCGACGGATTCCGAAGTCATGTTCTTTCTCGCGCTCACGTTCGGGCTCGAAATCGACCCCGTGCTCGCGCTGGAGCGCATGGCGGGTTTCGTCGAGGAGACGGGGCAGCGGCACGGCATCGAGGCGCCGCTGAACATGACCGTCTGCGTGACGGACGGCGAACAGATCGTGTCGGCGCGCTATTCGAGCGAGCGGCAGTCGCGCTCGCTCTATCACAGCACGTCGATCCGTCATCTGATGGAGTTGTATCCGGATGATCCGCGTCTGGCCGCTGTCGGCGCAGACGCGTTCCTCGTGCTGTCGGAGCCGCTCGTCGACCTGGAAGGCTGGTGGCAGGAAATACCGGAATCGACGGCGATCGTCGCGAAGCGCGGCGGGATCGAGGCGCGGCCATTCGATCCGCATGGAAAGTAGCAGCGTTGCACGTCCACGGCCACGCGCTCCGTATAAACCCTGATACGCGGCGCGCGTCCGTCTGCCGTTGTTGCATGAAGGGAGTGCAACCATGAGTCGTCCAGTGACTGCAGACATCGCGACTGACAAGCCGTCCGAAAGCACTCGCCACCGGTCCGATCTGGCCGCCGAGGTGCTGGCATCGGAACAGAGCGTATTGCGCCTGCTCACGCGCAGCACGCCGTTGCCCGAGTTGCTGGCGGAAGTGTGCCGCCGCGCCGAAACGCTGCTAGGCGAAGGCTCGCGGTGCTCGATCCTCGTACTCGATACCGATGGCGTCACCGTGCGCGTCGGCGCGTCGCCGTCGCTGCCGGCGCATTACAGCGCGGCCATCGACGGCATGTCGATCGGCCCGTGCGCCGGTTCCTGCGGCACGGCGATGCACGACCGGCGGCTGGTGATCGTCGAGGACATCGAAAGCGATCCGCTGTGGGCGGACTACCGGCATCTCGCGCTGCCGATCGGGCTGCGCGCCTGCTGGTCAGTGCCGTTCGAGGACGACGCGGGTCAGGTGCTGGGCGCGTTCGGCGTCTACTACGACCGGCGCCGGCGTCCAGACGAAGATGAACACGCATTGCTGCACGAGATCGGCCACAGCGTCGGCCTCGCCGTCCATCAGGATCTGATGCGCAAGCGCCTCGCGGAAAGCGAGGAGCATCACCGGCTCGTCGTCGATCACCTGAACGAAGGCATCGTCGTGCAGACGCGCGAAGGCCTCGTGCTCGCCTGCAATCCGAGCGCGCGGCGCATGCTGCGCGCGACGGGCGAAGTGATCGGCCAGGACATCTACAAGGTGATTCGCGCCGCGTACTGGGAAGACGGCTCGCCCGTCGAGCCAGGCGAGCAGCCGACGCAGCGCGTGCTGCGCACGGGCAAACCCGTGGTCGGCATGACGCTGCGGCTCGAGCTGACAGGCGGCGAATCGATCTGGATCACCGAAAACGTCGTGCCCATCGTCAGGCCGGGTGAGACCGAACCGAACGCCGTGCTCGTATCGTTCAACGACATCAGCGCGGTACGCTCGGCGCGCGCGCAACTGCAGCACCTCGCGACGCGCGATTCGCTGACGGGGCTCTACAACCGCGCGTTTCTCGCCGACCGGATGAGCGCGCTGCTCGCGCCGCATGCGGGCGTCGAAGGTCAGGATGCTGAAGCGTCTCAACCTGCCGTGACGCGACTGGCCGTGCTGTTCGTCGATCTCGACGGCTTCAAGAAAGTCAACGACATCGCCGGCCACGAAGCGGGCGATGCGCTGTTATGCAGCGTCGCCGCGCGGCTTGCCACCTGCGTGCGCGGCGAGGACACGCTCGCGCGCGTCGGCGGCGACGAGTTCGTGATCGCGACGGGCGACTACGGCGACGAATCGTTTCTGACGTCGCTCGCGCAGCGCGTGCTCGATACGATCGCGATGCCATTCGCGGTCGGCGGCAACGAGTACTACCTTGGCGCGTCGATCGGCATCAGCCTCTTTCCCGACGACGGACATGACGCGCAAACGCTGATGCGCAACGCCGACTCCGCGATGTACCACGCGAAGCAGCGCGGCCGCAACAACTTCCAGTTCTTCACGGCCGAGTTGAGCGAGCGTTTGCAACGGCGCTTCGCGATCGAACAGTCGCTGCGGCGCGCGCTCGTCGCCGACGAACTGAGCCTCGCGTATCAGCCGATCGTCGAGGGGGCGACGGGGCGCATCGTCGGTGCCGAGGCGCTGTTGCGCTGGCATAACGGCGAGCTGGGTCATGTGTCGCCCGCGGAGTTCATTCCCGTCGCCGAAGATACCGGCCTCATCATCGACATCGGTCGCTGGGTGCTGGAGAACGCGTGCCTGCAGGCCGTCGAATGGCGCAGGACGATCACGCCGCATCTGATGATGGCCGTGAACCTGTCGCCGCGTCAGATCAACGGTGAGCTGATCGAGCACGTGGCGCTGAGTCTGGAGCATGCGGGGCTGGAGGCGTCCGCTCTCGAACTGGAGATCACGGAAGGCGTGCTGATGAGCGACAGCGACGCCGTCATGCCGCTCCTGACGACGCTCGCGCGCATGGGCGTGCGCATTTCCGTCGACGATTTCGGCACCGGCTATTCGTCGCTGTCTTATCTGAAGCGTTTTCCGTTGCATAGCCTGAAGGTCGACCGTTCGTTCGTCGCGGGCTTGCCCGAGCATCGCGATGCCGTGGCGATCACGCATGCTGTCGTCGCGATGGCGCATTCGCTCGGGATGAACGTGACGGCCGAAGGCGTCGAAACGAGCGAGCAGGCGGCGTTTCTGCGCTCGATCGGCTGCGAGCGGCAGCAGGGCTATCTGTTCGGCCGGCCCGTCGTGCCGGGCGAGTTCGCGCGTGAAGCGCAGCGGCTGCAGGCGGGCATCTGATCGATGCTGCTTTACGTTTGTTCACGCGGGGCGGTTACACTGGCGCTCGTTTTTTCCCTTGCGAGCGATGCGTGAACGGAGCGTTGAAGTGCGCGTTTGATGGCGCACGGCGGTTTTGTGTCGTGCTGGGTGCGGCGTTGTCGCTGGCTGGTGCAAGCGTCGCCGCGCCGCCGCCATCGCAGTCTGCGGATCAACCCGCCGACCTCGTGCAGACCCGCGCGTTCGACGCGTCGCCGTGGATGTCGTATTACGGCGATGCAGCGGCGCTCGGCAGCGTGACACGCGCGGCGTCGACCTTTCGTGTCATCGACGTCGATCTCGATCCCGACGCGGACAACTTCACGCCCGCCGAAGTCTCGGCGCTCAAGAACGACGGTCGCAACATCGTGCTGAGCTACCTGAACCTCGGATCGTGCGAGACCTATCGTTCGTACTGGCGCGACGTGCCGGAAGGCTTCGTGTCATGCGAGGCGAACAAGGCGGCGCACGCGGGCACGTATCGCGGCTACCGGCAGGAGACGTGGATGAATCTGTCGAATGCCGATTACCAGCGGCTCATCGTCGATTACGTCGCGCCGCGTCTGGTCGCGCAGGGCGCGGACGGCTTCTATCTCGACAACCTCGAAATCGTCGAACACGGAACGTCGACGCGCAACGGCCCTTGTGACGCCGCGTGTACGCAAGGCGGCCTCGATCTCGTGCGCAAGCTGCGCGAGAAATACCCGGCACTCGTGTTCGTGATGCAGAACGCGACGGGACGCACGACGCGCGAAGGCATGACGGGCGGCATTGCGTTCGCATCGCTGCTCGATGGCGTCGCGCATGAAGAGGTGTATGCGCCGAAGTACGACGCTGCGGCGGAAGCGGAACTGGGCGCGTGGAAAGCGTTGGCGCTCAGACCGAATGGACACGCGTTCTGGATCGCGACGCTCGATTATGTCGGCGGTTGCGATGCGGCGGCGAAAGCGCGCCGTGTGTTCGCGCGCAGCCGTGACAAAGGCTTCGTGCCATATGCGTCGGACAGCAGCGCGAAGCAAGGCGTCGTGTGTTACTGGGAAAAGTAACGGACGCACGCGGTTTGAACGATCACGCGCGTGACGTCAACAGCTTCAAACCCGCCAGGCCGAAGACGATCGCAAGCCCGCCGTCGAGCCAGCGGCGAATCGACAGGTACACGCGGCGCGCGAGCGGTGTCGAGAACAGCGCCGCATAGCTGCCGAACACCAGCATGCCGATCGCGAGGCATCCGGCGACGATGGTCAGCATATGCGGCGCGCCGCCGTTTGCAGGCGACGCGAGCGCCACCACCGAAATCCACACGAGAATCGCCTTCGGGTTCGTCAGATGCAGCAGCAAGCCGCGCGCGTAGATGCGGCGCAACGGCAGATGCGTCCCCGCTGATTGCGTTCCGGCAGCACGCGGCTGCAAGGCCGAGCGGCCCGACTTGAACGCGAGCCACAGCAGATAGCAGCCGCCGAAAATCTTCAGCCCGACCATCGCTCCCGAGAACGCCAGCAGCGCCGCCGAGAGCCCGAGCGCCGCCAGCATCGCCCAGAAGCACGAACCGCACACGACCCCCGCGGCGAACGCGAACGCGGCCTTGCGCCCGTCCGTGGATGCGATCGACATGATGGCCAGATTGCTCGGCCCGGGGCTCGCCGTGCCGACGAAATACGCGGAGTAGGCGAACAGGACGTTCGCGGAAAGGATCGGAAGGCTGGTCATGGGATGGGCGGGGAAGAATGAGGCGAGCGGAGATTGTCACCGGCGCGCGCATTGTGCGGAATAGACAGTTCGCGGTTCGCGAGGCAGGCCAGCGGCACTGACGATTCATGACAGTGCATGCGGAGGATTCAGCGTCGCGCCGCTCGCGTCAGGTCCGGCCAGCAGCGTTCGGCGATCCGCTCGTGATATGCCATCAAGGCGGGATGCCGCGAGATGAAATCGCGTACTGGACTCTCGAACGGATGCGCGACCGTCGTGTGGACCCACGCGAAGCCGGTGGCGTCGATCGTCGTCGGCTCGTCGCCGAGCAGGAAGCGCTGGTCGCCGAGCAGATCGGCAACGGCCTGCCAGCCTTCGATGCCCATCTGCGCGATTTCGTCGTAACTATGTCGTCCCGTGCCTTGCTCCCACGCCTGGCGCAGCACCTTGCGGCGAATCACGGGCATCAGCAGCGGCGCGAGCACGCCCACCAGCGAGCGGACGGGCGGCGGCGCGGTGAGCCGTGCGTAGTCGCTCAGAATCGGTTTGTAGATCCCCATGTTGCGCTCGACGGCCCAACGGAAATACACGGTCACGAAATACAGATGCGTTTCGAAGAGCGCCTTGATCGCGGCGGATTGCGCGCGCTGCTGCGGATCGAGCCGCGCGTCGTTGAGTGCATTCGGATGACGGCGTTGCAGGTAACTGATGATTGCGGAGGAATCGCAGATCGTCACGCCGTCGATCTCCGCGACAGGCAGTTTCTTTTTCGGCATCGCGTTGAGATTGCCGATGCGTCCTTCGTACGGAATGCCCGAGAGTCTCAGCCACGTTTCGAGCTTGACGACGAATGGACTGAGATCGGGTGGCATTGCGCCGGAACCGTCTCCGAACTTGTAAACGATCATGACGTCCTCTCATACGCCGTTGTCCTGCTGCGTGCGCCGCGCGTGGCTGGCATCCGAGATCCTACAGGCACGCGGGCGCGCGGTGAATCTGGCCACTTCAGCGTGCATTGACTTTCGTGCCAGCGCGACGCGTGGATTGTTGTCGCCACGCAAACATAGATTCCCCGCGGATGCGATTGATGCTTGACGAGGGATTCATAGAATAGATATCAAGGCGCTTCGGTTTTGAGGGCGCCAGGCGATTCAAGAGTTCGGACGAATAGCGGAGATTGACATGGACATCCTGGATGTAGCGCGACAAGCAGGCATGACCGTCGTGCTCGAAGCACGGATCGGTCGACAGGAATATCACAGTGTGCATGGATCGCTGGCGGCGCTGCAAAGCTTCGCTGAGCGGGTGAGGGCGTCGACGATGGAAGAAACCCAGGCCGTGGAGCATGAGTGAAAAAAAAGAGCCGTCGATTTGCGACGGCTCTTTGGTGTTATGTGGTCTCCAGCGCTTGATCTGGCGATTAGCCGCTGAACAGTTCGATGAGGCAGACGACCGTCGCGAACAGTCCGATGCAGCCGCCCAATGCGGCCGCACCTTGCATGAAACCTCCTAAATTCCCCATATAGCGCTCCGTAGTGTTCTGGGTGTGGCGCTAGTCTAAATCGAAAGAAATAAGAAAGGTAAAAGAAAGTATAGGCGAAATTTTTGCCGATATACGAACGCCTGTACTTGTACGACGACGTATCTCAAAGAATTTTCTCGCCACGCGGCTATTTCTTCGACCTGTTTCCCATTTCGCGAGACGCCACGGAAGATTGGACTCCTTCCGGCCTGGTTGCGGGCAGCTTTCTCAGTATTCCAATCTTCCTTTTGGCGCGTAAGAGAACAATCCGATGTTCGAATGAACATCATGCGTGTTCCGTCCACGTTTTTGTCCTTTCGCAACACAGCCGCTCGCAAATTGCGCAGAACGGCCATCTGAAAGGCCTTTCGCCCTGTGTGCTTCGTGTACTACATGGTTTTCCCTGGTATCCTACAGACGTTTCAGTGATACGATGACCGACGATAAACGCTAACTGGATGTTCGAATTCGCGCATCCACCAGCGACACCGCCGGGCAACCTCGGGCCCGGTCTGCATAAAGGAAATGGAGACAGACTTGAGAACAATCATTGGCCTGCGCTGGTGGATCATCGCGCTCGTGTGCCTCGGGACCATCGTCAACTACCTGTCGCGCAACGCGCTCGGCGTCATGGCGCCGGAGCTGAAGACGTTGCTGCACATGAACACGCAGCAGTACTCGTACGTCGTCGGCGCGTTCCAGATCGGTTACACGATCATGCAGCCGGTCTGCGGGCTGATCATCGATCTGATCGGGCTGCGTCTGGGCTTCGCGCTGTTCGCCTGCCTGTGGTCGGCAACGGGCATGCTGCACGGTCTCGCCAGCGGCTGGCTGTCGCTCGCTGCACTGCGCGGTCTGATGGGTTTGTCGGAAGCCGTCGCGATTCCGGCCGGCATGAAGGTGGTCGCCGAGTGGTTTCCGAATCGCGAGAAGTCGGTGGCTGTTGGTTATTTCAACGCGGGAACCTCGCTCGGATCGCTGTTCGCGCCGCCGCTCGTCGTGTTTCTGTCATTGCGCTACGGCTGGCAGAGCGCGTTCGCCGTGACAGGCGCGCTGGGTTTTGTGTGGGCGGCGCTCTGGTACGTGTTCTATCGCGCGCCGGCCGACCACAAGCGGATCAGCGAGAAAGAACGCACGGCCATCGTCGACGGGCAGACGCCGCCTGCTGCTCATGGCCAGGACAAGCGCCGCATCCGCGAAGTGCTCGGCACGCGTCGTTTCTGGGCGATCGCGCAGGCGCGCTTTTTCGCCGAGCCGGCCTGGCAGACCTTCAGCTTCTGGATTCCGCTCTATCTCGCCACTGAGCGCCACATGGACCTGAAGCAGATCGCGATGTTCGCGTGGCTGCCGTTCCTCGCGGCGGATCTCGGCGGTCTGTTCGGCGGATATCTGTCGCCGTTCCTGATGAAGCGGCTGCGCGTGCCGCTCATCTGGTCGCGCATCGCGGGCGTCGTGCTGGGCGCATTCATGATGATCGGTCCGGCGTGCATCGGGCTGGTCGCTTCGCCGTACGAGGCCATTGCGCTGTTCTGCGTCGGCGGCTTTGCGCACCAGATGATTTCCGCGCTCGTCAACACACTGGCCGCCGACGTGTTCGAACCCGGCGAAGTCGGCACCGCGGCGGGCTTTGCGGGCATGGCGGCGTGGATCGGCGGGCTGGGTTTTTCGCTGATGGTGGGCGCGCTGGCCGACAAGATCGGCTACACGCCGCTGTTTGGCGCGCTCGGCGCGTTCGACCTGATCGGCGCGACGCTGCTGGTGATCCTGATGCGCGGCGTGTCGCGCGATGCCCGTCTGCAACGCGTCGAAAACGGCGCGGGCAGCGCGGCTTGAACTGACTGACCTGGAAACACATCATGGCTACGTTGAAGAATCGACCTCTGTTTTCCGTCTCCGAGGCGCTTGCCGGGAATGCCGGCAATCCGATCGTGTTGTCCGACGCCAGTGGCGCGCGAATCGAACTGTTCGTTCTCGCCGACGACATCATCCGCGTGCTCGTGCTGCCGACGGGCGAGCTTCGCGGACCGCGCACCTGGTCGATCGCGCCCGGTCTGGAAGATGTGCCGCTCGACGGCCGCGACCGGCGCGACACGAGCGGCTTTGGGCAAACGGTATTCAGCGCGACGAGCGACGCGGAACGGCTCGTCGTCGAAACCGCGCAGGTCCGTCTGACGGTCGCGCTGGACGGCGGCTTCTGTTCGTGGGCCATCGCGCGCGACGGCGCATGGCACGACGTGATGAACGACCGCAAGACACAGGCGTACAACTTCGGCTGGTGGGACGAGCGCGTCTATCACTACGTTGAGCGGCAGCGCGGCGAAATGTACGTGGGCCTCGGCGAGCGCGCTGGCACGCTGGACCGCGCGAACCAGAGCTACGAGATGCGCAACATCGACGCGATGGGCTATAGCGCGCGCAGCACGGACCCGCTCTACAAGCACATCCCGTTTTACGTGACGTGGCAGCCGCAAACGTCGATGGGCTTCGGCCTGTTCTACGACACGCTCGCCGACTGCCGCTTCGACATGGGCCGCGAGCTGGACAACTATCACGGCCACTACCGTCATTTCGTCGCCGAGCATGGCGATCTGGACTACTACTTCATCGCGTCGGCGGATACGCCGTTGCACGCGGTGCGTCGCTTCACCTGGCTCACGGGCCGGCCCGCGCTGATGCCGAAGTGGGGTCTCGGCTATTCCGGCTCGACGATGAGCTATACCGACGCGCCCGACGCCCAATACAAGATGGGCGAATTCATCGAGCGCTGCCGCGAGCACGACGTGCTGTGCGATTCGTTCCACCTGTCGTCGGGCTACACGTCGATTGGCGCGAAGCGTTACGTATTCAACTGGAATCACGAGAAATTTCCGGACATCGAAGGGTTCGTACACGGCTATCTGCGTGAGGGTGTGAAGCTGTGCGCGAACATCAAGCCGTGCCTGTTGCAAGACCATCCGGCATTCGACGAAGCCGCGAAGGCGGGGCTGCTGATCGATTCCCGCGACGGCGAGCCCGCATGGGTGCAGTTCTGGGACGAAGTGGGCGCGTATCTCGACTTCACCAATCCCGCCACGATCGACTGGTGGAAGGCGCGCGTGAAAGACAGTCTGCTGCGCTACGGCATTGCATCGACGTGGAACGACAACAACGAGTTTGAAATCTGGACACCCGACGCGATCGCGCAAGGCTTCGGCGAGCCGTTCCCGGCGCATCAGGCCAAGGTGCTGCAGACGCAGTTGATGATGCGCGCATCACGCGACGCGCAGCGCGAGCACGCGCCCCGCACGAGGCCATTTCTCGTGTCGCGTTCGGGCGGCGTCGGCATGCATCGTTACGTGCAGACGTGGTCCGGCGACAACTACACGTCGTGGGAAACGCTGCGCTACAACCTGAAAATGGGCCTCGGCCTCGCGATGTCGGGCGTGTCGAACAGCGGTCATGACATCGGCGGATTTTCCGGTCCGGCGCCCGAGCCGGAACTGCTGCTGCGTTGGGTCGCGTTTGGCATTTTCCTGCCGCGTTTCAGCATCCATTCGTGGAACGACGATGGCACCGTCAACGAACCCTGGATGTATCCCGAAGCGACTGCGCAGATCGCCGGCCTCATCAAGCTGCGGTATCGGCTGATTCCGTATCTGTACGAACTGCTGTGGCAATCGCATCGTTCGTACGAACCGGTTCTGCGGCCGCTGTTCGCGGAGTTTCCGAACGATCCGCGCTGCCTCGCAGATGGCGACGACATGATGCTCGGTTCGTCGCTGCTCGTTGCGCCTGTGGTGGAGCAAGGGCAGAGCGAGCGCGAAGTGTATCTGCCGGATGGCGCGCGCTGGGCGTCGTACTGGAGCGGCGAGGTGTTCGAAGGCGGGCAGAGCGTGACGCTGCCGGCGCCGTTCGAGCAACCTGTGATGCTGCTGCGCGAAGGCAGTGTCATTCCGTTGAACGTCGCGGAGCAGCACTTCGCGCAACCCTCTGACGAGCGAGCGTTCATTGCGCTGCCGTTCAAGGGAACGGGGACTGCGCAAGGCGGTTGCGTCGAAGACGACGGCGAAACGGAAGCGTGGCGCGATGGCGTGCAAGGGCGCTGGAATGTCGCAATCGCAAGCGACGCAACCACGTTGCGCATTGCTATCGACCGCGAAGGGCAGATGCCGTTCGCGCAACACGAAGTGCAACTCAGCGTGCCTGCGTCCGAGACCCGCGCGGCGATTTGTACGAATGGCGAAGTGATCGGCGATGCAATCGTGAACGGCTGGCGCCGTCTGACGCTGCGCCTCGTGCATCCATAAATTCAACACACGACACGACCAACAGTTCGCAATTCCAATCCACCACCATGTTGCATGGGACGAGAGCAGGGCGTTGAAGCGCCTGCTCCGTCGCAAGGAGACTACAAGCAATGAAGACTTTGAAATGCACGCGCACGCGTGCAATGGCCCTCTCATGCCTGCCGTTCGCTGGCGCCTTACTGTCGACAGGTGTTTTCGCGCAAAGCAGCGTCACGTTGTACGGCGTCGTCGATAACGCATTCAGCTACGTCAGCAATCAGCGCGGCCATTCGAACTTCTACATGAGCCAGGGCAACCTGCAGGCCAGCAAGTTCGGCTTGCTAGGCGCAGAGGAACTGGGCGGCGGCACGAAAGCGATCTTCCGCCTGGAAAGCGGCTTCAATTCGCTGACGGGCGCGCAAAGCAGCGCGGGCAACTTGTTCAACCGGCAGGCGTACGTCGGCCTGAGCAACGACAAGTACGGCACGGTGACGCTCGGTCGCCAGTACACGCCTTACTTCAACATGGTCGGCGCGCTCGGCCCGACGGGCGTGCTGACGGGCGCCACGGGCGCGCACCCGGGCGATCTCGACGCGCTCGACACGACGCTGCGCTTCAACAACTCGATCACTTATGCATCGCCGAATATCGCGGGTCTCACATTCGCCGCGCAGTACGGGCTCGGCGGCGTGCCGGGCAGCGTGACGAACGGCAGCAATCTGAGCGCGGCGTTGCGTTACGACTACCAGTCGTTCTCGGCCGCGGCGGGCTACGTGAAGCTGAAGGACATCACGACGAGCCAGTCGCTCGGCAGCTTCGCGATCAATTCGCCCGTCAACAACGGCTACGCGAGCGCGAGCAGCACGCAGATGATTGCTGCCGCCGCTCGCTACAACATCAGCGACCTGATGGTCGGCGTGAACTACTCGAACGTGCAGTACGCGCCGGGTTCGCGCTCGCTGTTCGCGAGCGAGGCGGTGTTCAACACGTACGGCGCGATCGCGACGTACCGGTTCACGCCGTCGGTGATCGCGGGGATCGGCTATAGCTACACGCGCGCAAGCAAGGCGAACGGTATCGATGATCCGGCGCAGTATCACCAGATTTCGCTGGAGCAGACCTACAGCCTGTCGAAGCGCACCACGTTCTACGCGCTGGAGGCCTATCAACTGGCGCGCGGCAAGTCGCTGATCGCGTCGGGTTCGGGCGTGGCGATCGCGGACGCGGTGGCGGTTGTCGGCGATTCGCAGAACACGACGCCGTCATCGGGACCGTCGCAGTTCGTTGGCATGGTGGGCATTCGTCACTCGTTCTGACCACGTCGTCATTGAACGCGGCAGGCGATTTGCCGCGATGCATCACGAATTGACGCCGGGCGTCGCGACATTGCGACGGCCCGGCGTTTCTTTGTCCGCCGTTCGGACTTGCGCAGGGGACACACGTTCGACAGCTTCAAGGGCGTCCACGTTTGTCCTGGCGGCGGGCTGCAGCGTTGCATTTCGCCGTCGGCGAGTCTCACTCGGCCTGACCAGTTCCCGGTAATTCCGTGTCTTAGCGATTCACGCAACACCCCTTCATATCAATTGCGCAAAAGCCTGTATGAATATACAGTATCGGCGTGCGATTCAAGAGGAGCGTGCGTCATGGAAATGCGTGTGCATCACCCCGCCGTTCATCCGATGCCGGAAATCGCGGCGTTTGTCGCGGACCTGAAGTCGGCGTTCGGCGAGTGGGAAATCGACGAGGCGATCCGGCGCGGCAAGGCGGGCGAGCCTACGTTCTATGCATGCGAGAATGGCCGGTCGGTCGGCACGGCGCGCGCGGCAATGACAGACGCTTTCGCGCACGATCCTGCGCACGCCCCGGCAAGCGAAGCCCGTCAGGAAGTTCCAGGCAAGGAGAGTGAGCGATGAAGGCAGGTCGTCTATATGTCGGGCTGATTGCGCTGGCTTTGACTTCTGCGGCACACGCGGAAAAGTACGTCGAAATCTGGAATCCGCCGGAAGCGCGTGGTCATTCTGCCGCCCCGGCCGTGCAAAAGCCGCTGCGTCCGCATGCGCAAAAGCCGGCGGCGCCACGGCTTGCGAGGAAGGTCACCGAACCGGGCAACGTACAGGCGGATCACGGCGCGTCGTCGGTGGTGGCGACAAAGCGGCCCGGCAACCGGAGCATTCCGCGCAAGATCGGTCCGGATGGCAACGTGTTTCGTGTCTGACCGATGCGGGAAGGTGGCGGGCGTTTCAATCCGGGCCGTGCGTGCGACTTGCTAAACTGCATGTCCTCGTCCGCTGTGGCTTGAGCGGGCGGCATCGGCAGAATAATTTGGCGTCGCGCACCCCAACCACCGTCCTCCCTCGCAAACTGCATCACGCAACATGAGTGTCATCGTCCGCCGTATCGCGCATCTCGACATGGACGCGTTCTACGCATCCGTCGAATTGCTGCGCTATCCGGAGTTGCGTGGCAAGCCGGTTGTGATCGGCGGCGGGCGCAACGCGATACCGGAGACCTTGCCTGACGGCACGCGCCGTTTTGCGAAGCTGAAGGACTACGCGGGCCGCGGGGTTGTCACGACTTCGACCTACGAGGCGCGCGCATTCGGCGTCTTTTCGGCAATGGGCATGATGAAGGCAGCGCAACTCGCGCCGGACGCGATCCTGCTGCCGACCGATTTCGATTCCTACCGTCATTACTCGCGTCTCTTCAAAGCGGAAGTGGCGAAGTTCACGACGCGTATCGAAGATCGCGGCATCGACGAAATCTATATCGACCTCACGGACGTGCCGGGCGATGCCGCCGACATCGGTTCGCGCATCAAGCACGCCGTGCATAGCGCAACGGGCCTGACGTGCTCGATTTGCGTCGCGCCGAACAAACTGCTCGCGAAGATCGGTTCCGAGCTGGACAAGCCGGACGGCCTCACCATTCTGACGCCCGAAGACATTCCCACGCGCATCTGGCCGCTGGCTGCGCGGAAGATCAACGGCATCGGACCGAAGGCGAGCGATCGGCTGGCCGCGCTCGGTATCAACACGGTCGGCGATCTGGCGCATGCGGCGCCGGATCTGCTGCAGGCCAACTTCGGGCTCAAATACGCAACGTGGCTCACGCACGTCGCGCAGGGCAGCGATGAGCGTCCTGTCGTCGTCGAATCCGAGCCGAAGTCGATGAGCCGCGAGACGACGTTCGAACGCGACCTGCATCCACGCCATGACCGGCCCGCGCTGTCGGAATCGTTCACGCGTCTGTGCGTGCGCGTCGCGGAAGACCTGCAGCGCAAGGGCTACGTCGGACACACGATCGGCATCAAGCTGCGCTTCGACGACTTCTCCACTGTCACGCGCGATCTGACCATTCCGGCCGCGACATCGGACGCGGCGGCGATCCGGCGCGCCGCGACCGAATGCCTGAAACGCGTCGCGCTGACACGCAAGCTGCGGCTGCTTGGGGTGCGTGTGAGCGGGCTGTCGCTGGCGAGCGAGCAGGCGCCGCCGCTGCCCATACAAGCCGAACTGCCATTCACGGCTTGAGCTACGACACCAGCGCGCGCATCCCCAACGCCACCGCTTCAGCTTCGCCGAAACAGCGCACCGTTCAAGCGGCCAATCGAAACGAGCCAGCGCCCGATCGTCGCGACCATTGGCCATCCTCGCGGCCCTGTATCGATCTGCGCGATCGCGTGACGCTGCCCGGTTGCGAGGACTTCGACGAACGCTTCATACGGCAGCACATGGCGCTCGCCTTCACAAAGGACGACCGACACCTTGGGTGCGTCGCCAAGCAGCCAATCCAGCGATGCATCGCGGTAGCTCACCCGCAGCGTGCCTTCCAGCGCGACGATCGCGCTGCCGCATTTGAACCAGGCGGCGTGAATCTGGCCGGGGGCGTATCGGTATTCGAAGGGTTTCATCGAGAACTCAGTCCGGAAGCAGTCAACGGATAAGCCCGGCGATATCAGATTCGGCGGGCAACATGTCGAAAGCGTAAAGAGAGTCATCGGACCGCAACAGACTCACACGTTTAGAATCTGTACCGATACAGAGACCTGTTTTGTTGCTCTGTTTCCGTCTGAATTGCCACGGTCTGTATCTGGCGATCTATCCACGCAGCAGGCACGATCCGAAGGATGATGTTGCTGAACGACGAACCCCTTCTCGCGCCGCCCGACACGGGCGCGCCGCTCTACGAACGCCTCGCCGAGCACTATCGCCGTGTGATCGCGTCGGGCACGCTCGCACCCGGCGACCGGATGCCGTCGGTGCGCGCGTTGATGAGCCAGCATCACGTGAGTCTGTCGACGGCGATTCAGGTGTTTCGTCGCCTCGAAGACGGCGGCTGGCTGCAGGCGCGGCCGCGTGCGGGTTACTTTGTGCGGCGCGCGCCCGCCTCGAAACTGGCGACCGTCGCCGAGCCGGACATTCCAGCGCTTGCCGAGCCGGCGCGCTACGTCGGCCTGCACGAACGCATCTCGCGCGTGATCGAGCGGGCTCAGGCGTTTCCGGATGCGCTCAATCTTGGCGGCGCGACGGGCGATGCCGCGCTGTATCCGACCGAGCGGTTGCAGGCGCTCGCCTCGCGCATCCTGCGCCATCGACCGACGCTGCTGACGGAGGTCGGCGAAGACGGCGGCGCGGCGGAGCTGAGACAGGCCGTCGCGAAGCGTGCGTTGTCGACGGGCGTCACGGCCTCGCCCGACGATGTGCTCGTGACGAGCGGCGGCGTCGAAGCCGTGAACCTGGCGTTGCGCGCGGTCGCGCAACCGGGCGATACGATTGCCGTCGAATCGCCGGCGTTTTTTGGGCTGTTGCAGATACTCGAAAGTCTCGGGCTGCGCGCGCTCGAAATACCGACCAGCCCGACAACGGGCCTGTCGCTCGAAGCGCTCGATATCGCGTTGACCGCTTGCCCGGACATCAAGGCACTCGTCGTCGTGCCGAACTTGCAGAATCCGCTCGGCTGCGTGATGCCGGATGCGCGCAAGGCCGAACTCGTGCAGCTGTGCGCGCGCCGTGGCATCGCGCTGATCGAGGACGAGCCGTATCGCGAGCTGATCGAATCGACGGAACCCGCGCGGCCCCTGAAGGCCTGGGACCGCGACGGCGGCGTGATCTACTGCGCGTCGCTGAACAAGGTGCTCGCGCCGGGCATGCGGCTCGGCTGGATGTCGTCGGGACGCTGGCATGCGCGCGTGCGGCTGTTGAAATTCGCGCAAACGCGGAACAACGAGTCGCTGGCGCAGTTCGTCGCGGCCGAGTTCATTGGCTCGGGCGCGTATGACCGGCATCTGCGCCGGTTGCGCGAGAAGCTGCGCGTGCAGCGCGAGGCGAGCGCCGACGCGATTGGCCGATATTTTCCCGCTGGCACCCGGCTGAGCTTGCCGCCTGGTGGGCTGCTGCTGTGGGTCGAATTGCCGGACGGCAAGTCGTCGGATGCGCTTTTTGAAGCTGCGTTGCCGCACGGTATCCGGATCGCGCCGGGTTCGATCTTTTCGAATTCGGAGCGCTTCCGTTCTTTTATCCGCCTCAGTTGTCCGGGGCCGTTCGATGAACGGATGGACGCGGCGCTTCGTCAACTGGGGCGTCTCGCGGGGGAAATCGGTTGACGGCCGGGAAGGGCTGCGAGCGCGTGTCGGGTGTGTGTGGATTTGTCTGTGCAATCGCCGCAGCGAAGTCCGCTTCATTCGTCACCGCATTGTCATGAAGCGCGACTAATTTCGAAACGCACCCCATACAAAGCTTTCAGCAACTCACTTGCGTGGGTCCGAGTCAGGCGCCGAGGCGCGGACTCTGCTCGACTGCACTTTCGTGCATGGGACGGGAGTAAGGCGCGCAAACGCCAATGCCTGTCGACCGCACTGTCGTGCATGGGACAGGCGTAAGCGCTACAGCGCTAACGCCTGTCAACAATGGAGGAAAACCATGAAAATCGCTCTGTTTGCAGCCGCCAGCCTGATCGGCGCGCTGTCCTGCTCCTTCGCGCACGCAACCGACGTCACGGGCGCAGGCAGCACCTTCGCGGCCCCGATCTACACCAAATGGGCCGATGCCTACCAGAAGACGGGCGGCGGCCGTATCAACTACCAGGGCATCGGCTCGTCGGGCGGTATTAAACAGGTGCTTGCCAAGACAGTCGACTTCGCCGGCTCCGACGCACCGCTCAAGGACGACGAACTCGCGAAAGACGGCCTGTTCCAGTTTCCGACCGTGGTCGGCGGCGTGGTGCCCGTCGTCAATTTGCCGGGCCTCAAGCCGGGCGCGCTGGTGCTCTCCGGCCCGGTGCTCGGCGACATTTTTCTCGGCAAGATCAAGAAGTGGAACGACCCGGCCATCGCCGCGCTCAATCCCGGCGTGAAGCTGCCCGATACCGACATCGCCGTGGTGCGTCGCGCGGACGGCTCGGGCACGAGTTTCATCTGGACGCACTATCTGGCGCAGGTGAACCCGGAATGGAAGAGCAAGGTCGGCGAAGGCACGACCGTCAACTGGCCGACAGGCACGGGCGGCAAGGGCAACGACGGCGTCGCGGCGTTCGTGCAGCGGCTGCCGGGCGCGATCGGCTACGTCGAATGGGCGTACGCGAAGCAGAACAAGATGACGTACACGTCGCTGAAGAACGCGGCGGGCACCGTCGTCGAGCCGAAGACGGACAGCTTCAAGGCGGCGGCAGCAGGCGCGGACTGGTCGAAGTCGTTCTATCAGATCCTCACCAACGAGCCGGGCAAGGATGCATGGCCCGTCGTCGGTGCGACGTTCGTACTCGTGCATGCGTCGCAGGACAAGCCGGATCGCGGCAAGGAAACGCTCAAGTTCTTCGACTGGGCATTCAAGAACGGCACCCAGACCGCGCAGGAACTCGACTACATCCCGCTGCCGGATGGCGTCGTGTCGCAAATCCGCACGCAATGGAAGGCAAAGGTCAAAGACGCGTCGGGCAAGCCGATCGCCGATTGATCAGATTAAACGTATAAAAACGGGCCAGTGTGTAAAAGCACGGGCCGTCATTGAACAGTAACGGGGCATCGCGATAATGCGGATCCTGGCCTGAGAGCAATCGGGACGGGCGTGAAGCACGGCGTCGGCCGCGCGTAGCGCCAGCTATCCCGATTGAAGCCAGAGACGCACCCATGACTATTCCCATGCTGACCACACACCGTGGCTATCGTCTGCAAGCCAGCGCCGCAATTCGCGACGACGGCCTGCACGCGGCCGATCTGATCATCGAAAAGCCGGGCCTGCCCGCCCGCATCTTCAACGCACTCGACTACTTCTACGACGGCGAACAGGCGCTCAGGTACGCGACCGCCTGGGGCCGCATCTGGGTCGACATGAAAGGTTGATCTCGCATCCCGCTTTGCGGTGCCGCCTGCGCTCGACGCGGAGCGTACATCGCGCGAAGCGGGCGGCCCGCCGCGGACCTACCCATCAGTTTCAGGTATCCCCCATCCCTCAGCGATAACTTCATACGATTAGCAGCGCGAACTGCCAAGTGTATGACTTCGCACACAGTCTATTTTGCGACGCTCGACCATCGCGGTCATGCCCGATAAGATGGCGCGTGACGCAACACGTCTATTTGCTGGCTGATATTGCATCGGGCAAGCGGCCCGATTGCTATGACGAACGAGGCGCGGCAGGACCTGCCTGCATGATGGACGCCTCGCTCCCGTCGCGCACTGCGCCGCAACGTGCCTGATTTCTTCGAACACAGACGGCTTGCCGGGAAGGGCTGCCCGGCGCATGAGAGGGACGTGGCATGTTGAACAAGTTGATCGACATCGCGAGACACATCCGACGCAGCGAAGGCTTCAAACATTCGATCAGCACGCCGGGCCGCATCACGTTGCACGCGCAACAACGATTGAACCGCGGCTACTTTGCGATCGAGATTCGCGCGCACTCCGGCTTCTTTTCGGTAATGCAGATGGTGTTGTTCATCCTGATGTATTGCGAAGAAAAGCGCCTCACGCCGCTCATTTCCGCGCGCGGCGGAATTTACGGCGACGCCGAAGGCAAGGTCGACTGGTTCTCCGAATACTTCGACACGATTGGCGCGGTGCCGCTGCCCTCGTCGAGCGTGCGGGTGCGCACGTCGGTTGTGAGAGATCTCGGTGGGCTTGGGTTTCGTCGCCGGTATGAGCCGAGGCTCGATCTGCGGCACGGCAGCGCACTGTTCCGCTCGCACTATCAGCCCGCCGCGCCGATCCGCGACGAAGTGGACGCGATCCGCAAGCGGCTCGGCATCGGCGCGTCGACGCTCGGCGTGCATTTTCGCGGCACCGACAAGAAGGCCGAAGCGCACACGATCGCATGGGAAGCGTTCTGCCGCCTCGTCGAGACAACACTCGCCGAAGAGCCGCACCTGACAAACATTTTTGTGTCGAGCGACGAGCAGGCGTTCCTCGATTACTTCGTCAAATGGGACTTTCCCGTGCCCGTCAGCGTCGCGCCCGCGAAGCTGCTCGCAACGGGCGGCACACCCGTACACTTCAGCGGTCATCCGGGACTGGCGATCGGACGCGAGGCGCTGGTCGCGAGCCTGCTGCTCGCGAGCTGCGGGTATCTGGTGAAGACGCCGTCGTATCTGTCCGCCTGGTCGAAAATGTTCAATTTGTCGCTACCGGTTAAACTCGCCGTGCCGCCGCGCGAAGGCGCGTTCTGGTTCCCGGACAGCCAGATCTGGAACGAGCAGCAAGAGCGCCCCGAAATCACGGCAGAAGCAGACATCCGGTAGCAGGACCAGAAAACGGCCTGAACGGCGCGGCGCATGCCGCAACGCAATACGGCCGGGCGCCGCGCGAAATGCGGCCTGGCCCACAACGGCGATAGAAAAGCCGGCTTCCGGCCGCGTTCGCGAGCGGCCGGCGCGTCGGCGCTCGCGTAGAATCATCACAAAAGACCAGCACGGCAATCGGGGAAGGGCGTGAAAATTCACAGCCACTACGACAATCTGAAAGTCTCGCGGGACGCGCCTCAAGAAGTGATCCGCGCGGCCTATAAGACTTTGAGTCAGAAATATCATCCTGACCGGCGGATCGACGATCCCGATGCCGAGCGGGTGATGAAGATCATCAACGCGTCTTATGCGGTTCTGAGCGACCCCGTGCAACGCAAGGAGCACGACGAATGGCTCGCGCGTAAAGAGCGTGAAGCGGCCGAAGCGGCTGCGCCACAACCGCCGCCGCGTCAGCCGGCGTCGGCGTCCCAGCGGACGAGTTGGCAGGCGGCCGCCACGCAGACCCGGCGTGAGGTCCCGCCGCGTTCGCAGACCCGTTCGAGCGCATGGACATCACATGCACATGTCGATCCGCGCGCCGCGAAGCGAAAGCCGCGCGCGGCCTCCGGTTTCTCACTCCGCAAGATTTCGCTGCGAAGCTGGACGGTGATCGGTGTCTGCGCATTCTTCGGCTACGTCGCGATTTCGGAATCGACGACGCCGTGGCCGTTCACCCGCAACACGTCTTCGCACGGCTCGTCCTATGGCTCGCCATACGGTACGCGTAATCACGCCGACGCCGATGACGCGACGCCGTCGGATGGCAAACGGCGCGGGCTTGCGGCGATGTCGTCGGCGCAGGCAGCGACCTCGCCGTGGACCAGCGATGGGTCCGTCACAAGTGGCGCTTCAGCCTCGCATGCGCTGTTCGTGAGGCCCACGCTCGCGCCGAACGGACTGCCGTGGCCGTCGACGGCGTCCTATCTCGACGGCATGCCCGTCGGCGCAGCGGGCGGGCATTCCTCGGTGACGATCGACAACTCCGTCAACCGCTTCGACGTGTTCGGCAAACTCGTCTACAACGCGTCCGTGTTCGACCAGCCGGTGCGCCATTTCTTCGTGCCGGCCGGGCAGACTTTCACGCTGATCGGCGTCGCGCCGGGCGCGTACGACGTCCGCTATCAGAATCTCGACGACGGTGGCCTGTACAAGTCGCAAGGTTTCGAACTCAACGAACAGGCCGCCGGCAACAGCGTCGACGCGACCAACGTGAGCATCACGCTGTACGCGCTGCCGGGCAGCACCGTGCAGCCGATGACCATCGGCCGCGGCGACTTCTAGTCATCGAAGGCTGCCGGCAAGCGCACCGCTTACTGCAGCGTGGCGCCTGCACCCCGCAGCACCACGCTCTGCCGCCCGTCGATGCTCACGGGCACATCGCCATGCACTGTCGCGCGGCGCACGACGCGATGCGCGTCGCCATAGTCGTTGATCGCGTAGTGCTGCGTCGCGCGGTTGTCCCAGATCGCGACGTCGCCTTGCGTCCAGTTCCAGCGCACCGTGTTCTCGAGCCGCGTGACGTGATCGTGGAAGGTCTGCAACAGATGCGTCGAGTCGCCCGCCGACAGTCCCTTCAGACGCTGCACGAAATGACCTAGCACGAGCGAGCGTTCGCCCGTTTCCGGATGTACGCGCACGACGGGATGCTCGGTCTCATAGACCGTCGACGTGAACACTTCGCGGTAGCGCTTGAGTTGCTCGGTGTCGGCGTTTACGTGCGACGACGCGTAGTCGTAGGCGTTCGTGTGCAGCGCCCAGAGCGTGTCGGCAAGACGCTGCAGCGGTTCGGGCAGGTTTTCGTAAGCAGCCGCCGTATTGGCCCAGACCGTGTCGCCGCCGTATGGCGGAATCACGACGGCCCGCAGGATCGAAATCTTCGGATACGCATCGACGAACGTGACGTCCGTATGCCATGAGTTCGCGCGTCCGCCATGCTGCGAATTGAGTTCGAGCAGACGATGGCTGCCGTCGACGGACGGCACGGTCGGATGCGCGACGGTCTCGCCGAAGCGCCGCGCGAACGCTTCCTGCTCGGTGTCGTCGAGATGCTGCTGGCCGCGAAAGAACACCACCTTGTGCTTCAGCAGCGCGGCGTGGATCGCATCGAAGGTCTGCGCATCGATCGAGCCGGACAGCCTGACACCTCGAATCTCCGCGCCGATGCGGCCAGCGACGCGGCGCAGATCGAGCGTTTCAGGCGCAGCGTGCGCGGCTTGCGTGACGATCGTGCCTGCGTTCGATGGGGCGAAACCCGCTTGCGTATTCGACATCTGACGTCTCCGTGTAAGTGGGAAACGTTCATTCAAGCAGCGTGCTCGCGCAAAGAGAACTGACATTTCGTGCGAAGGTGTCCAGGCGGATTGCGCTATCGATAGGCGGTTTCGTGCTATGCGAGCGGCACGCAGGCTCGCGGCTGGAATTGGATACAGCGGGATACACCGCTCGACGGCATCGTCAAGGTATCCGTCGAACCCATGCGTGAAGCGCTTTCCCGCCTCGGCACCTGATGCGTCGGCGGGAAAGCGCGGTGGGTTGAGAGAAAGTGACGGGCGTTCAGCCCGGCTGAACCGGCACGAGCTTCAGTTTGCGGCGCAAACTCCGCGTGTCGTGCATGTCGTACGGTTCGGGCATCTGCCACGCCGCGCGCAACAGTTGAATGAACGCCGCTTCGCCTTCGGACAGATGTCCGTCCGCGTGCGCGCCCTCGTTGCACAGCGCCATGACTTCGCGGCGCAGCCGCCAGTCCCTGACGTCCTGCGCGAGACAAAAAATCACGGCAGGGTCGAGGCGGCAGGTGTCGCCCCAGTTCAGATAGGCCGTCGACGTCAGGTCCTCGCACATCTGCTGCATGACGACGAGCAGTTGTCCGCGGTTCATCTTCAGCCGCGCTTCCATCCCGTAACGCTCCAGTGCTTCGAGCTCGTCGACGCCGACGTGTCCGTCCGACAGCAGGCAGGCGGCCACGATGCGGGCCGCAGCCTCGGGACTGTCGCTTCGATAGTGACGCATTTCAGATCTCCTTTACTTCGATTCGATTGACGGCGCGGTGCATCACGCAATCCAGTCGCGCGGCGCGGGGTTCGAATTCACGTGAAACGGATAGCTGCTGTCGTCGAGCATGCGCTGGCGGCGTTCGAGATCGGCGAGGTCCGTCGACGATGCGAGCCACGCTTCGCGTTCGCTGTCGCGCGAGGACGTGAACAGCGTGCCGAGACGGTGTGCGAGCTGGTTGAACATGATGTGCTCCTTCAGTAGTGCGATAAGGAAACGCGCTGGCGAAAATGGGATTCGCACGGCTGCGTGACTGCGATGCGCGGGCTTTGTGCTGCTTGCCGTTTCGTCGCTTTCCGACCATGACGCTGCATCGACGGGATGAATCGTAGGCGCGGTTAATTAGCGGGAAATGAGTGCGCCGGGCATGCGATGAACCGTTATGTCACGGTGTGCCATAACGATTGTTTCGCCTGATTCAGAGGCTAATTCTTTGCTCACTATCGGCGCACAGAATGCGAATCAACCGATGCATCACTGATACGGCATCGAACGTCCAGGAGAACAACATGAAAGGGATTCGCCACATTGCAGTCGCCGCATTGCTCGGCTTGGGACTGGTGAGCGCCGCGCAGGCACACGTGTTCGTCGGCGTCGGGATTGGAGGCGTCGCGCCCGTCGTCCCCGTCATGCCCGTCGTCTCCGTCGCGCCGTACCCTGTGTATGCACCGCCGCCCGTGTATTACGCGCCGCCTCCTCCGGTGTACGCGCCGCCCGTCGTGGTCGGCTACTGGGGGCATCCGCACTATGCCTATCGCGGCTATTACGGCTACTGGCGCTAGGCAGACGGGGGCGCGCCAGAACGGGCGCTCATTTGTTTCTAATTTTCGATCTCTACGATGAACTTCATCGCAAGGCTCATCGAGCCAATAACCCGGAGGGAAACATCATGAAAACGCTGATTCAGACCGCTGCAGTCGCCGTGTTGCTCGCATTGCCCATCGCCTCGTTTGCGCAAACGACGGCACCCGTCTCGCGTGCCGAAGTCGAGGCGCAACTCACACAACTGGAAGGCGCGGGCTACAACCCGATTGGCGACAAGGCGCACTATCCAGCGAACCTCGAAGCTGCGCAGGCGCGTCTCGACGCACAGCACGCTGACGGATACGGCGGCGTCGCGGACGGCACCTCACAAGGCGGAGCGGCCTTCCATCCTCAATACGATGTCGGGATGAAGTCGATTTACGTCGGACATTGAAGGGCCGTTGAAGCACCGCCGAACCCGGCGAACAACCCGATACGAAACCGCGGGCGCGCAGAAAATTCTGCGCGCCCGCGTTATTGTCTTTGCAACCAGAAGAGCGTGTAGCGCGGTGTAGAATCGGCTCGCGGAAAGGGGACGCCGCTACCGGCTACAAGGGTCGCGGCACGTCAGCCCTGGCGTTCAATCCCGTTTGCACAACTCTCACCGGACGGCACGCATCAGACCATGTCCATGCCCAAGATCCGCTCCCTCAGAAATCAACTCGTGCTCGCCCTCTGTGTGCTGGTGAGCGTCGTCGGCGTGGTGCAGGGCATCAGCTCATGGCAGCTTGCCAAAGCCGGCATGAGCGCGCTGCTCGATCTGCGTCTCGAACAGGTGGCCACGCGCCTGTATCACAGCGGCCTCGCCGATGCGCTGCCCACCACGCCCGCACGCGGCTCGCAGCCCGAGCGCGACGTCTACCTCACGGTCTGGAAGGACGGCATCTCCACGCCTTACCGCTCGACCGACCCCTCGCTCCCACTGCCGCGCGAGGCCGAGCCGGGCTTCACGAATGCGATGGTGAACGGCGAGAACTGGCGCATCTACACGCTGCGCGAGCCGTCGATGGTCGTCCAGGTCGCACAGCGTTCGCGCGTGCGCCAGGACCTCGCGGAAGCGCGCTCGCTGAATACGCTGTGGCCGATGATCGTGCTCGTGCCGCTGGTGTGGATCGCCGTGCTGCTCGTCGTGCGGCGCGCGCTGAGGCGCCTGACGCGGCTCGGCAGACAGGTACAGGCCATCGACATGGCGCATTTCGAGCAACTGTCGACCTCGGGCGTGCCGACCGAGATACGCCCGTTCATCCTGTCGATCAACACGATGATCGAGCGGCTCGAACAGTCCATCGAGAGCGAGCGGAAGTTCATCGCCGACGCGGCACATGAACTGCGCACGCCGCTCACCGCGCTGCAGTTGCAGGCGGACAACCTTGCGCCGCATATCGCGCCAGGTAACCAGGAGCGCTTCCGCGAACTGCAAAGCGGCATCCGGCGCAGCGGCCGGATGATCGCGCAGCTGCTGCGGCTCGCGCGCGCCGATGCGCCCATGAAGGCGGACACGCTGACGCGCGTCGACGTGTCGGAGGTGGTCGTCGACGCCGTGGCCGAAGTCCTGCCGATCGCGATGCAGCGCGGCATCGACATCGGCGCCGACGAGATGACGAGCGCTTTTGTGCGCGCGAACGACGCCGATATCGGCATCGCGCTGCGCAACCTGGTGAGCAACGCGATCCGCTACACGCCCGATGGCGGCAAGGTCGATCTGAGTATCCAGGTGCGCGACGGGAAGGTGTGGATCGAAGTGGTCGATAACGGGCCAGGCATCGACGAGGCGCTGCTGCCGCGCGTGTTCGACCGGTTTTTCCGGGCCAATGTGCAGATCGAGGGCAGCGGGCTGGGTTTGTCGATCGTGCAGGCTATCGTGAACCGGTACGGCGGCGAGGCGAGCCTGCGCAACCGTACGGATGGGCAATCGGGGATCGTCGCGTCGATCGGTTTTCCGTCGGTGCCGTAAGCGGTGCCACAAGCGCAGTGCCGCTCATTCTTTGCTAATTCTCCGTGCCTAAGATGGGAACTGTTGGAGCAGGCCCCTCTGGTTCTGGCACGGCGATCGGTGCAAGCCAGAATCCTTCGGCCGACTGCGTAGGCAGTCGGCCTTTTTTTGTCGTCGATACCGAACGGTTTAGCCTGTGCAGGCTCGGTTATCATGCGATCTGGCTGGTGCGCGGGAGTGGGGCGTGCCGGCCGCCACGGCCCGGAATCGCAAACCGCCGCCCGCGCGCAGTGCGCAGTGCGCCATGCGGCTGATCGGTCCTTGCGCTGCGGCCAACGACAACGCTTCGTTGCTGTGGACACGACATCATGCGAGTGCTACTGGTTGAAGACGATCTGCAGATTGGCCAAAGTCTGATGCGCGCGCTGCAGGACGCTGACTACAGCGTCGACTGGGTGCGCGACGGCAATGCGGGCAGCGCGGCCATCGCTGCCGCCGAATATACCGTCGTCCTGCTCGATCTCGGCTTGCCGGGCATGGGCGGCATCGAACTGCTGAGGTCGGCCCGCGCGGCGGGCAATACCGTGCCCGTGCTGATCCTCACGGCACGCGACGATCTCGAAGCGCGCGTGCAGGGCCTCGACGTCGGCGCCGACGACTACGTGCTCAAACCCTTCGACGTCCCCGAGCTGATGGCGCGCATGCGCGCCGTGTTGCGGCGCAAGGCAGGCTACGCATCGTCGCGTCTCGGCGACGACGCGCTGAACCTCGATCTCGACAAGCGCACGCTGTGCTGCAATGGGGTGTCGTCGGTATTGTCGGCGCGCGAGTTCGCGCTGATGCTCGCGTTTCTCGAACGGCCCGGCACGATCCTGTCGCGCGACCAGCTGGAGGACAAGCTGTACGGCTGGGGCAAGGAAGTCGAGAGCAATGCCGTCGACGTGCTCATTCACTCGGTGCGCAAGAAGTTCGGACAGTCGGTGATCCGCAATGTACGCGGCCTCGGCTGGACCGTCATGCTCGGCGAAGCGCCTAAAACCTGAGCGCCGCGCGTCCTCATTCTCCCCTCACTCTGCATCGACACAATCTCCTCACCGCACAGCAATCACGCTGAAACGCGCGGCGAGGAGAGAGCGATGAAAGGCATTCCAGAAGTCAAGGTAGTTGTCAAACGCAACGATGCGTTCAACCACACACCGGCCGCATTCGATAGGTACGATCCCGGCACCCGTACGCGGATCGCCGTGCATGTCGACTGCACGCCGCAAGGCGCCGCGTGTGCGAACCTGCGTGCGCCCGTCTATGCCGCGCGCGCCTACCGCATGCAGCCTTCGCGGTGCCGCATCGGCGCGCGCGTGCGCTACCCACGTTGCGCCGGCTGGGGCGACGGTTTTGGTTCGACGCAAGGCTGAGGCGCGGCCATGTCGAACCATCCGGCTATCGAAGGCCTCGCGGATCGCATGGCCGCAAGCTGGCAGGCGCGTGCCGTTCTGATGGCCATGCCGCTGCTCGTCGGGCATCGGGCTCGGGCGCGCTGCGCGCCCGCGCCCGATGTCGCGCAGATGCGCTCGCGCTCGCACCGGCTCTCGTTGCCGGGCGCGTGGCTCGCGGCGCTTCTCAATCCGCGTTCGCGCAGGGTGCGCGATGAGGGTCTCGACGGGCTCTGGACTTTACCGTCGACCCGACCCGGACCCATCGCGAACGCGATTTTGTACCTGCACGGCGGCGGCTACTACTTTGGATCGTCGGCGACCCATCGCGCGGTGACGACGGCGCTCGCCGCGCATAGCGGCGCGCCCGTGTTCGCGCCCGACTACCGGCTCGCGCCCGAGCACCCGTTTCCCGCCGCGCTCGAGGATGCGTTGCACGCGTACCGCACGCTGATCGGGCGCGGCATCGCGGCGAATTCGATCGTTGTCGCGGGTGACTCGGCGGGCGGCGGCCTCGCGCTCGCGTTGCTGGTCGCGCTGCGCGACGCAGGCGAGGCCTTGCCTGCGGGCGCCGTGCTGTTCTCGCCGTGGGCCGATCTGACGACGACATGGCGCGCGGCGCGCGGCACAGGGCCAACGACACGCGTAGCGATGCAGCATGCCGCGCGGATGTACATCGGCGACGCGAGCGCGTGGGACCCGTATGTGTCGCCGTCGCGCGGTGAACTGCACGATCTGCCGCCCATCCATCTGCAGATCAGCGACACGGAAGCGATGTACGAGGATGCGCTCGCGCTCGCGGCGCGGCTCAATCGCGTGGGCGTGACGGTGCAGGTCGCGCAGTGGCATGCGATGCCGCACGCGCTGCCGTGTTTCGCGCCATTCCTGCCCGAGGCGAATCAGGCACTGCGGCAGGCCGCGATGTTCGTCAGGCGCTGCTACGCGACGCGTAAACGCGAAGCTGCGGCTGCGGCTGCTGCCATTGCGTGAGAGCGGGTTGGCAAAAGACAAAAAAACGGACGGCATGAGCCGTCCGCGTCAATGGCCAATCCTGAACACTGGCCTCTGGAAAAGCCTCAGCGAAACTCAGGCGCGCGCCGGTTCGACGGGTGCGTGGACGGTGTCGTTGATCGGGAAATGCAGCAGCGCGGCGAACAGTCCCGCCAATGCCGTCGCGGCCCAGATCAGCGTGTACGAGCCCGTCGCGTCGAACACGTAGCCGCCGAGCCACGCGCCGAGGAATGAACCCAGCTGGTGGCTGAGAAACACGACGCCGAACAGCGTGCCGAGATGCCGCGTGCCGAACACCTTGGCGATCAGGCCGCTGGTGAGCGGCACCGTGCCGAGCCACGTCAGGCCCATCACGGCGGCGAACAGCACGACGGAAACCGTCGACTTCGGCAGCAGGAAGAACGCCGCGATCGTCGCCCCGCGAATCAGATACAGCCAGCCGAGCACATGCTGCTGACGGAAGCGCCCGCCAAGCCAGCCGCACGCCCAGCTGCCCGCCATGTTGAACAGGCCGATCAGCGCGAGCGCGGTGGCGCCGAGTCCCATTGGCATGTGGCACAAGGTCAGATAGCCGGGCAGGTGCGTGGCGATGAACGCAAGCTGGAAGCCGCAAGTGAAGAAGCCGAGCGTCAGCAGCCGGTAGCCGCGATGGCGCACGGCGTGGGCGAGCGTTTCGCGCAGCGGCGGGACAGTGGCCGCTGCGGTTGATGCAGCCACATTCGGCGCGCCGACTTCCCTGCGACGATCAAGCAAAATGCCAAAGGGCGCGGCGACCAGCATCAGGAAGGCGAGCGCGTAAAGCGACGTCGATATGCCCGACGTTTCGCGCACCAGTTGCGCGAACGGCACCATCAGCACCTGTCCCAGCGAGCCGCCCGCGCTCGCGATGCCCATCGCCATACTCCGCTGCTCGGGCGTCGCGGCGCGCCCGACGGCCGTCAGCACGACGCCGAACGTCGTACAGCTCACGCCGATGCCGACCAGCAGCCCAAGCCCTGCAATCAGCGCGATAGCGGACGGCGAACCGGCCGCGAGCGCTAGGCCCGCAGCGAAGGTGGTGGCGCCGAACGCGACGACGGGCGCGGCGCCGTAGCGGTCGGCGGCGGCGCCTGCGAACGGCTGCGCGAAGCCCCACACGAGATTGTGCAGCGCGATCGCAAAGGCCACGAGCGTGACGGGCAGGCCGCGATCGTACGAAAACGGCCCGATGAAGAGACCGAAGGTCTGCCGGATGCCCATGGCCGCGCTGATGATCAGCGCGGCGGCGACGATCACGTAAAAGGTCGGGTTTTTAAGGGGTGCTGCGTAAGCGGGTTTGGCTGTCGACATGTTTCGTTTCCTCCTGGCGGCATCCTCGCAGCAGCCAGCAGGCGCGACAAACGAAAAGTTTTCGGCGACAGATGAAGAAAATTCACTCGCAGGGGGAGTGGGTCGCTAGTGGGTGCTAGCGGGTTGCCGTCGTGAAGTGCGTGGCTTCGCCCGTTGAAGCAGCGTCATCGAACGCGTGCGCTTCCTGAAGCAGCCAGCGCTTGAATGCCTGCAGATCGGGCCGCGAGTCCGTGCCTTCCGCGCTGACCAGCCAGTACGCCGTCTTCGCATCGACGGTCGGCGTGCTGGCCTCGACGAGCGTCCCGGCGTCCAGCTCGCGGTTCACCAGCGGCCGTCTGCCGATTGCGACGCCCATGCCCGTCGTGGCCGCTTCGAGGGCCAGTTGGATCGTGTCGAAACGCACGCCGCCCGATGCGTCGATATCGTGGACACCCGCGCCGTCCAGCCACGCCTGCCAGTCTTCGCTCGCGGTATCGACGTGGATCAGCGTCGCGTGGCGCAAGTCGACGTTGCCGAGTGCGTCGCGTCGCTCGTCGCGATACGCGGGGCTGCAAACGGGCACGAGCCGCTCGCCGAACAGCCGGCTCCAGTCGCTGCCCGGGACGGGACCACGGCTCAAACGGATGCCGAAGTCGAAGCCGTCGACGGGAAAGCCCACCTGGCGGCGCGAGGTATCGACGGAAACGTCGATGTTCGGCCACTGCGCGCGAAACTCGAACAGGCGCGGCACGAGCCAGCGCATCGCGAGCGTCGGCGCGCAGCTCACCGTCACCGTGCGATGCGTGCGGTTGTCGGGCAGCCGCTGCGTGCCGAGCGCGATCAGCGAGAACGCCTCGGCGATGTAGGGGAAATACTGCTCGCCCGCTGGTGTCAGCGACAGCTTGCGCGGCTCGCGCACGAACAGCGCGACCCCAAGCGATTCTTCGAGCGCGACGATGCCGTGGCTGACGGCGCTCGGCGTCACGTTCAGTTCGGCGGCGGCGAGCTTGAAGCTGCCGTGCCGCGCCGCTGCCTCGAAGAAGCGCAGCGAGTTCAGCGGGGGCAGGCGAAGCGGCATGGCGCAACCTTTGGGCGTCGTGAGTGAGGGGAAGTGGTTTCGCGTGAGGCAATGGGCGCAGCCCGCATGGCGCGGCTAGAGACTAGCGGCGCGCCATGCGTGCCGTGCGTGCCGAAAGCCGCGAGTGTTGCGCGAGGGCATGCCGCGCCGTTCGCACGCGCTCAAGGGCAGCACGAGCAGCCGCGATGCCGCATGCCATATCCGCCTTCACTTTCGGATGCGCCGCCCGACGAACCGCCCGACGCGCTGCCGAGCAACGCGGGCGCGCCGACCCGCACGCGTTCCGCGGATGTGCCGCAGCGAGGACAACTGGCCGGTTCGTCGCGTTCGGCGATGCGCCGCGCTGCTTCAAACGTGCCGCATTCGGCGCACTCATAGTCGTACACAGGCATGACTTGTTCCGTTGATGTCAGGACCACGCGCCCGATGCGCGCGATCCGTTTCAGCGCTTGCGCCGGCTGCTGCGCGTACGCTCATGAAACCCATCGGGCTTCGTGCGTACCCAGTTCACGAAAGCTCTGACTTGTTCGTTTTCGAGCAGGCGATCGACGGATGCGTAGGTTGTCGCCAGTTCGCGCTCCGAAAAGAGCGCATGCAACTGCCGATGGCAGATCCGGTGCAGCACGACCGTTTCGCGGCCGCCTTCGGCCTTCGGAACCAGATGATGCTCGTCGCGCTGATCGGCTGGAATCGCGCGGCCACACAACGGACACGCTTCTTCCGCCGGCGGCCGATACCAGGATTCCACTTCTCGCTTTGCCATCGATACCCCTGCGGATTCCATCATCCTACCAACTTTCGCAGTGGGAACTGGCACCGTGCGTACGTGCAAGCCGCGATGCTATGCTGGCCTCTCTTCGTCAAAGGAAGGCAAGGGCATGACGATGGTCGATACGCATGCGGAGCCGGGCGCCGGCGTGGGCTCGCGCCCCGATCCCGCTTTGAGCGGGCGCGCCGAATACCGGCCGCCCGTCAACGAGGACGAGTTGCTGTTGAAGTGGATTCGCCGCGCGCGCGAGTCGCAGAAAAGCCACTACGACATGGCCGATCTGCTTGCCGCGCGCAACCGGATGTTCGGCATCGGCGTGACAGTCGTGTCGGCCGTGGTCGGGACGACGGTGTTTCTGTCGCTGGTGGCGTCAGCGGACTCGCGATGGGTGCGGCTCGTCGTCGGGCTGGTGAGCATTGCGGCGGCCGTGTCGGCGGCGTTGCAGACCTTTCTGCGCTACGCGGAGCGTGCCGAACAGCATCGTTCGGCGGGCGCGCGCTATGGCGCCGTGCGGCGCAGGCTGGAAGCGATCTACGCAGGCGACACCGGCGCGCGCGACGGCCGCTACGTGAGTGAAGTGCGCGAGATCCTCGACCGGCTCGCGGAAGACTCGCCGAGCGTACCGCCGCGCGTGTTCCGGCGCACGCAGGAAACCTTGCGCGTCGCGGCGTTGCAAGGCCGCGACGAAGTCCGCTGGGAATGAACGGGCAAGGTGATCGGGGCGAGCGTCACGCCCGCAGCCGCGCGCTGGATGCGTCGCCACGCGCAGCGGGATGCGGCATCAGGGAAGGGATTTCTGCCGGCTCGGCGGCGCTGCTGAACAGCCGGCACACTTCGCTTGCACTGCCGCACGCGTGCAGACGCTCGCGAAAATGCTGGTCGCAAAAGCGCTGCGCGACGTCCGCGAGCAGATTCAGATGCATCGTGTTCGCGCCTTCGGGCACGAGCAGAGCGATCACGTCGCTGACGGGCTTTGCGTCCGGCGCGTCGAAGTCGAGCGGCATGCGCGGGCGCACGTACAGCACGACCGCCGTCAGCAAGCCCGCAATCTGGCTATGCGGCACGGCGACGCCTTGTCCAAGTCCCGTCGAGCCGAGCGCTTCACGCGTGTTCAATCCGTCGATCACCTGGCCGGCGGGCACGCCATAGTGCGTTTCGCAAAACACGCCGATCTGCGCGAACAGCGCTGCGCGATCGGCGGCGTCCGTGTCGAGCAGCACGTTGCCGGGGCTCAGCAGACGGTCGAGCGTGTCGGCGTCGTCGTCGCTGGCTTTGACGGGCGGCTTCGCGGGGCGCAACGCGCTCGCTGCCTGTGCCCACGAGGTTGCGCGCAGCAGATCGCGCCAGCCGTCCGTCGGCGTGTCGGGAATCTCGAACAGGTGGCCGAACTGCGCGGCAGGCGCAATGCGCGTCACTTGCCGGATCGCGCCGTTCACTGCGTCTTTCGGCAGATAGAGCGAGAGTTGCACGCGCTCGGTATGCGGCAGCGTCGCGATGCGGATGGTCCACGGTTGGCCCGCGCAATCGCGGGTCAGCGCGCGGCGCAGCGGTGTAACGTGTTGCGCGTCGAGCGTTACGCGCATCATCACGCTGCGACCGGCGGAAGCGCGGCGCCGCGCAACATCGTCGTGATGGTGGTGAACGCCGAAAATGGCGCGCAGAATGGCTCGGGTCTTCGTCATGCCCTTTTCTCCAGACTGACAACGAAGCTAGCGTAGCGCGATTCGCATTAAAACCGAATAAAAAAACGGGACGCCCGAATGTGGGTTGGCGCACGCATTGCGGTGCGCAACGGTGTTAAAGACGTGCCTGTAGCACCGTGCTTTTGCCCATGAAGAATGCCCGCAGAATCGATACTCACGAACCACGGAGACTTCATTCATGTTGACGCTGTATTCGTACCCCGATCTGTTCGGCGTCGCCGACAACAATGCGTTCGGCCTGAAGGTCTACGCGTTCATGCGGCTGTGCGGGCTCGATTTCGAGCACCAACATATTCTCGATACGTCGCGCGCGCCGCGCGGCCAGTTGCCGTATCTGTCGGACGACGGTGAGACGATCGGCGACAGCGACGCGATCATCGCGTATCTGAAGGACAAGTACGATCTTCAGATCGACAGCGCGCTATCGCAAGGTCAGGCGAATCTCGACTTCCTTGTGCGCCGCACACTCGACGATCTCTACTGGCCAATGAGCTATTCGCGCTGGCGCGACGATCGTTATTGGCCGGCGTTTCGCGATGCTGTGCTGCGCGAGCACGCCGACGTCACCACGAACGATCTCGAAGCGGCGCGCGAGTACAACCGGCAGCGCTATCACTATCAGGGCATCGGCCGTTACGAGCCGGATCAGGTGTACGCGCGAGGTATCGGCGATTTGCGGGTGGTGGCCGATCTGCTTGGCGATAGCGGCTTCGTGTTCGGCCCTGAACCGGCCACTATTGACGCCGCGATCTACGGCTTTGTCGCGAACATTTATTTCTATGAGATCGACACGCCGCTGAAGGCGTATGTGCTGTCGCGGCCCGAACTGGTGCGCCATTGCCGCGCCATGCATGAGCGCATCGCCAATGCTTGAAGTGCGGGCGGTAAGGAACTCGAACGCGGCATTGGCTGTCATCGGATAGGATTGACCTTCGTCAAAGGATCGAAGCGGAACGATCGACATACACCCGCTACCGGGATCGACCACGGTATCAACAACGGCATCAAGCAAGGGAGAAACAATGACAATACAACGCCGCCGATTCATCGCCATGACCACGGCCGCGCTCGCTACGGGCGGACTGGCGCTCGCGGGCTGCACGACCACGGGGCCGTCGTCGGATGCGTCGCCCGAAGCGAACGCGGGCAAGCGCCGGTCGATCGATGCCGACGTCGACGGAACACTCACGCGTCTGTTCAACACGATCGGCGGCTCGCGCGAGCTTGCCGACAAGTCGCGCGGCATCCTCGTCTTCCCTTCGGTGATCTCGGCGGGCTTCTGGTTCGGCGGGCAGTACGGGCAGGGCGCACTGCGCGTCGGCGGACAGACATCGGGTTATTACAGCATCGCGGCGGCGTCGTTCGGCTTGCAGATCGGCGCGCAGTCGAAGGCGATCGTCATGCTGTTCATGACGGACGACGCACTCAGCGAGTTCACTCGCAGCCAGGGCTGGTCGGCGGGCGTCGATGCGTCGGTCGCGCTGGTGAACGTCGGCGCGAACGGTAACGTGGATACGTCGACGGCGATGAGTCCCGTCGAAGCGTTCGTGCTCACGAACGGCGGGCTGATGGCGGGCGTATCGCTGGAAGGCTCGAAGATTTCCCGCCTGATCATCTGATCGCATTCGTCCAATCGAATGCCACGGATGGCGCGCTTCGCGCCATCCGCTTCCTCTCGAATCCTCAGTTCAATCGCGCTGCACATCCACCGCAGCGTGCCTTGCCTCGCTCATTTATCGCTAAGTCTCGCGTCGCATCATGCATGACATGGAAGCAACGTAACGACGGAGGCACACGAAATGATCAGGCACATTCTGGTAGCAGTCGGCACGAACCCGGACAACAGCGTATTGAAGTCCGCCATCGACAAGGCCCGCCACACGGGCGCACGGCTCACGGCCGTGTATGTCGTCGACACGATGCCCTGGTGGGCGATGGCGGGTGTCGAGTACGGCTGCTTCGATTCGATACAGATGGTGGCGGAACTCGAGCGTACGGTCGAACGCCGCTGCAAAGAAGTGTTCGAACTCGACGCATGGGACATTCATACGCAGGCCGTCACGGTGCAACTCGAAGGCGGTAGCGTGGGCCGCAGAATTGCGCGGCTCGCCGAAGAACTCGACGCGGACATGATCGTTGTCGGCGCGGGGCAGGGCTCGAAATGGCGTTTCTGGGAAGAGCGGATGAGCGACGTGGTCGCGCGCTGCACGCGTCGCGCGGTGCTGGTCACGGCAACCGCCGATGCACGCCGCGATGAGCCCGCAAGCGAAGAAGCTCATCGCCATCAGCAGGCAAGGACGAGCGCACCCGCTCGCGCTCAAACGCTTTGAGCTACGCGCCGCCGATCAGCTTCAGCCCGGCCGGCAACGATTCGCCGAATACGCGGCCGGTATCGGCTTCATCGAGCGCGACGGTCTCGCGGACCATCTGGACCCACGCGGGCGCCGCGCCGAGCGTTTCGAGCCGCCGTATCACCGTTTCGCGCGCTGCGTCGGGCAGGTCGCGCGAACGGTCGCCCGTCATGCGCGACAGCTGCACGGCAGCGAACGCGGCGGGCTCGACCTTTTTCCAGTCCAGCGCAAGCACGGCTTCGAGCCAGGGCAGCGCGATGTCGGGTGGCACGACGCCATGCGCGCTGCCGTAGAACGGCAGCCGCGCGCCGATGCGCCCGATGGCCCACCACGTTTGATGATTCTCCGAAGGCTTGCGCAGCCGCTCGAGCAAAGTCTGCGCGAGCGCGATCTTGCGCTCCACCGAAATGCGCTCAAGCGAAGCCTGCACGCGAATCATGTCCGCATAGCCGACCTTGGCGGGATCGAACGGCAGCTTCTGTTTTTTGATGCTCGCGGCTTGCAGGAAGTCCATTGCGTCGAGCAACTGCAACTGCGCGTCCTCGCTCAGGCCGCCTGCCGCGCGACGCCATAGCGTCCACCATTCGGACCACACACGGCTTTCGTGGATGTACTGGATGCCGTCGTCGAAAATCGACCACAACTGCTCGACACGCCATTCGTCGAGGGGATAGCCGAAGCCAGGCCGCAGGCAATAGCCCGCGAGATTGAGCCACAGCCGCTCATGATCCGCCGAGCGGCGCCGGCGCTTTGCGCGGTCCCACAATGCGCCGAACAGTTCGCGCAAGAGCGCTACATCCCAGTTTTCGCGCGGGCCGAGCGTGTGTTCGAGTTGCGCGCGCAGACGCTTGACTTCGTTGGGTCCGACATTCGATGCACGCGCGCCGAACGCGCGCTCGATCAGTTCGATCGCGTGATCGAGCGACGCGTGGCGTGCGCTTTCGCCGTCTTCATGGGTCGTCGAAGAGGCCTCGTCGCGCCGCAGTTCGAATTGCAGCAGCCAGCGTTGCGAAGGGTCGTCGGTGGCGATGCAGTTCACTTCGAGCGTGCCGACTTCGGTGATCGACGTGGTGAGCTTCACGGGCCGCTCGTCGGCATCGGATGCCTGCTGGCGTTGCACGACGGTTGCAATCGGTGGCAGGCGGATGAAATCGCCTTGCGACAGATCCGTGAGTTCGCCGGGTTTGAAGCGCGTATCGGCGACCGTCGACATCAAATGAAAACGCACCGGCTGCCCGAGCCGCAGCGCGAACACGCGGTCGTCGAGATGCACCTCGTGCGCTTCTTCCATACCACGCGGCAACAGGCAGATGCCCTGATCGCCTTCGAGCACGAGGAAATAGCTGCGCGCCGAGCCGCCGCCGATGCGCGGCGCGTTGCCCGCGCGCGCCAGTCCATAGGCGACGGCGCCGCGCGCGACGGCGACATCGGGATGATCGTTCTGCAGTACGTGCAGCGGCTTGCCGCGCCATGCGCCGAGCGTGTCGGCCAGCCGTTGCGTCAGCGCGTGTGCGCGGAACACGCCGCCGTTGAGCAGCAGCGTGTCGGGGACGGGCAGCGTGTCGTCTGCGCTGTTCCCGTCAGCCTCGCCGAGCGCCTCGCGCGATTGCGCCGCGAGCCGCTTCAGAAACGCCGCGACGTGCCGCGTGACGGCGGCGTCGCTGGCATATGGCAGACCGAATTCGACGATGGCGGCGCGCGAGCGGCGCGGCATCTCGTCGGCGGAGACTTGCGGAAAGAATCCGTCGACCACGACGCGCCCGATCTCGTCGCGTGTCAGATGCGTGGTGCGCGCGCCGCCGATCAGGCGTGAGCCCGAGCCGAGCAGCGTGATCGCGACCGACTCAGGCGCGTTCGCATCGAGCAATTGCTCTTTCGCGACGCGGCAGCGCTCGACCAGTTGCGACAGACTCGCCGCCGACAGCCGCGCCTGACCGTCCTGCGACTGCGTAAGACGCGTTTCGGCGAGCCGCGCGAGGGCGAGGTCCATGTTGTCGCCGCCGAGCATCAAATGATTGCCGACGCCGATGCGCGTCAATTGCGGCTCGCCGCTCGCGTCGATGTGAACCTTGATCAGCGTGAGATCGGTCGTGCCGCCGCCGACGTCGCAGATCAGCACGAGCTTCGTGTCGTTTAACTCTTCTCGAAGATTGACCCGATGATGAAACAGCCAGTCGTAGAAAGCGGCCTGCGGCTCTTCGAGCAGCCGCAGCGCGGGCAGCTTCGCGAGACGCGCGGCTTCGAGCGTCAATGCACGCGCGCCTTCGTCGAACGATGCGGGCACCGTCAGCACGACGTTCTGCTGTTCGAGCGGTGCATCGGGAAAGCGCGTGTTCCAGGCGGCGCGCACGTGCGCGAGGTAGCTCGCGCTCGCGGCGACGGGCGAGACTTTCGCGACGTCGTCGGGCGCGCCCCACGGCAGGATCGGCGCGAGCCGGTCCACCGATGCATGCGACAGCCAGCTTTTCGCGCTCGTGACGAGCCGCCCCGGCACCTGCGCGCCGAGTACGCGCGCAAGCTGGCCGATGACGGGCGGCTGTGTGCCGCCCGGTTGTTCAGTGGCTTGCGGCCACGGCAGTTGCAGATCACCCGGATTCAGCTCGCCCGCAGCCGGGTGATAGCGCACGGACGGCAACAGCGGCCGTGCGCCCACTTCGCCGGGCGCGACGAGCTGATCGACCTCGAACACGCGGATATCGTCGGAACCTGTTTCGACGTACGCGACGACGGTATTGCTCGTGCCGAGGTCGATGCCGACCGTGAAACGCGCGGCTGCCTGCTTCTGCTTTTGCTTCATCGAAGCCTTGACGGTCAGTCTTGCGCGCCGCCGCGCACGTCGAACTCGACTTTCCAGCGCTCGTTCGTGCCGCGCGGGATCGCTTCGAGTTCGAGTGTGCCCGCTTCCGTCACGCGCGCGTGCAGCTTGACGGGCACGACTTCGCCGACGGTACGGCCTTCGGCGGGCAGCGAAGCCTCGATCTCTTCGAGTTCCTGCAATTCATCCGGCGACCAGTAGTCGAGCATCGTGCCGACCTGATCGAGGCGCCGCACTGAAGAGCCGAAGAAACGGAAATGCACCGGCTCGCCGACCACCAGCCCGAACTCCTGCTCCGGCAGTGGCGCGTCGGTGCCTTCTTCCATGCCGAACGGCGCGACGCACAGCGCGGAGATGGGCGGCTCCATGCCGGGCACGGCAGGCATTGCCGATTCGATTGCGACGTAGTACGCCCGCGCCGTGCCGCCGCGAATGCGCACGCCACGGCCGCGCTTCACGTAGCCGTAGTACGCGGCGCCGCGCGCGACGGCGAGATCGAGGTCCGCGCCTTCGAGCAGACGCGCCGTCGCGGCGCCGTCGGCCGTGAGCCAGCCGTTGAGCGTCGACATGATCCGCTCGACCAGCAGCGCCGACTTGAACACGCCGCCGTTGAACAGCACGGCTGTCGGATGCAGGAACGTCGCATTGGCTTCGAGCGGCAACTGGCCGTTGCTCTGCGTGCCCTGCAACTCCGCGAGCGCCGCGACCTGGCGGCCGAGAAACGCCGCGAGATGACGCGTGATGCCCGCGTCCTGCGCGTACGGCAAACCGAGTTGCGTGAGGCCGGCGCGTGTGCGGGTCATCGGCCGGGCCGACGACTCGACTTGCGGGAAGAAGCCTTCGAGGATCGTCTGCGTGAGTTCGTCGCGCGTGAGTTCGGTGCGGATCGAGCCGCCGATCAGCTTCGAGCCCCGGCTAGGCACGACGAGCGGCACGGTATCCGTCGACGGATCGGACAGCAGGGTTTCCTTCGCGCCACGGCATGCGTAGGTGAGGGCGCGCAGTTGCCACGGATCGGCCTGCGTGCCTTGCGACGCGAGCTTGCGCGCAACCACGTGCGCAAGCGCGAGGTCCATGTTGTCACCGCCGAGCAGAATGTGATCGCCGACGGCGACGCGATGCAGTTCGAGATTGCCTTCGCGTTCGATCACGGCGATCAGCGACAGGTCGGTCGTTCCGCCGCCGACGTCGACGACAAGGATGATGTCGCCGAGCTTGACCTGCTTGCGCCATCCGCCTGTGCTCTTCTGGATCCAGCTATAGAGCGCGGCCTGCGGTTCTTCGAGCAGCGTCATCTGGCCGTAGCCGGCGGCGTTGGCGGCTTCCGCCGTCAGCTCGCGCGCGGCGGGATCGAACGACGCGGGAATCGTCACCGTGATTTCCTGCTGGTCGAACGGTGCATCGGGATGCGCGTGGTTCCACGCCTCGCGCAGATGCGTCAGATAGCGCACCGAACTTTCGAGCGGCGACACGCGCGTGACTTCAGGCGGCGCGTCGCTCGGCAGAATAGCCGCGCGGCGGTCGACGCCCGGATGGCACAGCCAGCTTTTCGCGCTCGACACGAGGCGGATCGGCGTGCCTGCGCCCCGGCTACGCGCCATTTCTCCGACGGCGAAGGTGCGCTCGCCCGTCCACGGCAACGCGAGATCGCCGGGTGTCAGCTCGCTTTCGTGCGGCAGATAGAGAAACGACGGCAGCAGATCGAGGTCTTCGATCGCGCCGGGCGCGGTCAACTGGGTGACGGGCATCACCTGCTGCTCGGTCTTTTCGCCGTCGCTTGCGGCGAGATCGACGTATGACAGCGCGCAGTGCGTGGTGCCCAGATCGATGCCGATCGAATAGCGGGGATCGCTCATAGTTCCACCTCGGCAGGGGCGAGCACGGTCGCGTCGTGGCTTTGCGTGAGCTTCGGCAGACGCACGTCGGCGGCGCGCCAGCCGCGATGGCTGATGCTGCCCGAAAACGGTGCCTTGCCGACGACGTTGCCCGTCAGTCGGATGGCCGTCGCGTCGAAGCCTTCGTTGATCGTCACGCGGCTGCCTTCGGCTTCGTCGCGCACCGGTTGGATCGTGAAATGCTCGCGCAGCGTCGCGCGGCAGCCGTCATGGACGAGGCGCGCGGCCGCGCCGATATCGGCGTCCGAATACTTCGCGATGTCTTCCTCGACGAAATCGATGAAGCGTGCATCGCGCTGGAGCAGGCCGAGCAACTGGAGCGCGGCCTCGGGCGTGGCTTCCTTGATGACGACGGGCGCCGGGGCCGGGGCGGGCTTAGCGACGGGCGCTGCGGCCGGAGCCGGTGCTGGCGTGGGCGCTGCGCCGCTGCGCAGGCGCAACACGCTGGCAGCGAAGTCGCGATCGCCCAGAATGCTAAAAAATGTTCCGAAGGCAAGCGACAGCCTGCCCAGCAACGAAACGTTCGGTTCGGTCATGAAAGATCGCTCCTGATTCTTGGGGATTCGGTCGCGCCGCGCGGCTGTCGCGCGGCGGCGTGGAATTCGGGGCGGACGGCGGCGGGCCGCCGCAAACGGGCGGACGCGCGCTCGATACGTCCGCGTCAAAACCCGTATTTTGCCTTGTTGTGAGCCGTCGCCGGTTCTAAGTCTGATTCCTGCGCAAGTTTGGCGGCCGGATTTTACGTCCTCGCGTAACAATAAGCGGCATCGTCCTGTCATTTTTTACAGCGAGGATAGGGGGCGTCCGGGTACGTGCAATGCGGCCCGGACGTGCGTTCGTTGGCTATGTCGCCAGCGGTTCGCGTATTGCCAGGACGCGGCGGGTCTTCACGGCCACATGGCCCGTGCGCGCTATTGCGTTCAACCGTTTTTCGGAGGCAAGCCATGAGCATTTTCAGCACGATCCTTAGCAAGATCTTCCCGTCGAGCCATCCGGCCGTGCAGGCTGCAGCCGCGCCGGACGCGGCGCCAGCGGCGGATGCCGCGCCCGCTTCGGCTCCCGCCGCCGCACCGGCGGAGCCCGTCGATGTCGAAGCGATTCTCAGCGCGCTCGCCGAGCAGAATTCGGAGAAGTTGAACTGGCGCACGTCGATCGTCGATCTGATGAAGCTGCTTTCGCTGGACAGCAGCCTCGGCGCGCGCAAGCAGCTCGCAGAGGAACTGGATTACAGCGGCGACACGAACGATTCGGCATCGATGAATATCTGGCTGCACAAGCAGGTGATGACGAAGCTCGCCGAAAACGGCGGCAAGGTGCCGGACGATCTGAAGAACTGAGCGGTTCGGGCGGGCGAAGTGCGTGAGCGTTCTGTCACGGGTATGCGACTTGCGACGGCGCGTGGATCATGAAGCTCGCCACGTTCAACATCAATGGCATTCGCTCGCGTTTGCCTGCGTTACTCGCATGGCTGGAACGGGAAGCGCCCGATGTCGTGTGCCTTCAGGAACTGAAGGCGCCCGACGCGGGCTTCCCCGAAGCTGAGATCAATCGCGCCGGTTATGGCGCGATCTGGCATGGACAGACGTCGTGGAACGGCGTCGCGATTCTCGCGAAGGACGCCCAGCCTGTCGAAACCCGCCGTGGTCTGCCCGGCGATCCCGACGATACGCATAGCCGTTATATCGAAGCCGCCGTCGATGGCTTGCTGATCGGCTGTCTGTACCTGCCGAACGGCAATCCGCAGCCGGGTCCGAAGTTCGACTACAAGCTCGCGTGGTTCGAGCGGCTGATCGTCTACGCGAAGAAGCTGCTCGATTCCGGACACCCCGTCGTGCTGGCGGGCGACTATAACGTCGTGCCGACCGACTTCGATATCTACAACCCGCGCTCGTGGCTCAAGGACGCGCTGCTGCAACCGGAAAGCCGCGAGTGTTATGCGCGGCTGCTGAAGCAGGGATGGACGGACGCGTTGCGCACGCGCTTTCCGGATGAACAGGTCTTCACGTTCTGGGATTACTTCCGGCAACACTGGCAACGCAATTCAGGCTTGCGCATCGACCATTTGCTGTTGAACAAGCCTGTCGCCGCGATGATGCGCGATGCGGGCGTCGACCGGTGGGTGAGGGGCGAGCCGCATGCGAGCGATCACGCGCCTACGTGGGTTGTGCTCGATCTCGACGGGCGCGTGGTTAATGTGAAGAAAACTGCAGTGAAGAAAACTGCTGCCAGACGAAGCGCGGTACGAACGACACCAGCAGCCGCGTCAAAGAAGACCGGAAAATAACTTTACGTTACCCGAATCGACAAGGGCGTCACCCGTGAAACTTTGGCAACACGTCCGCCGCGACTTCCTCCATCACGTCGCGCACAGGCCGGTCGGAAGTCAGATTCAGCGTCACATGATGCGTGCCGTTCTCGCGCATCTCGTCCAGCACAGCCAGCAACGCGTGCCGTCCCGCGCGATATCCCAGCGATAGCGGCGTCGCCGGTTCGTGCGGGTTATCGCTCAGATCGAGCCGCATCGCGACTCCAAACGCGCGGAACGAAGGAGCCGGCAGACGATCGACGGCAGCGCGCCACATGCTGTGCCGTGCGCGCTGCGTCTCTGGCTCGCGGTGATAGGTCATCCAGCCGATCGAATGCCGCGCTATCCAGTCGACGCTCTGTCCGCCCGAGCCGACCGCGAGCAAGGGCACAGCCAACGGCGGCTGCGGCAGCAGCATGAACTCGGGTGCATTTTCCGGCCGCAGATCGGGTATCACGCGCTGCGTTTCGCCGAGTGCAGCCGCGACCGTCTCCCAGTGCGTTCGATACAGTTCGCGCCGCTCTTCGGCATCGCGCCCGAACGCGGCGTACTCGGGCGGCCTGTCGCCTGAGCCGAGGCCGAGTATGAAACGGCCATTCGACAGCGTCTGCACGGATCCCGCGCCCTTCGCGATATGCAGCGGATGGCGCAAGGTCAGCACGATCGCGCCGCTCGCGAGCGCGATTTGCGTTGTACGCGAGGCGAGCGCCCCGAGCAGCACCCACGGATCGAGGTGCCCAACGGGATCGGGATAGTCGGCGCTGTTCAACGGCACGTCGCGCACCCAGAGCGCGCGAAAACCAAGCGTGTCGGCCAGCGCCGCAAGCTCGATCTGCTCGTGAAAGTCCGCGACGATCTGGCCCGCGCGCAACAAGGGCAGCGTCAGCCCGATCGACAGATGGCCTTCGGAAAATACCCTGTGATCGATTGTGGATCTGGCTGTGCTCATCGATGGTTGCCTGCCTTGCCGCCGTCATCGAATGTCCTGCAATGGCGGCGCGATTCAACGGAAGCCGATCCTAGCATCGCGCCGCAAATCCCACCTGGCAATGGACAACGACGGGACAGCGCCGGACACAACAACCCACTTGAGCCTTTGGTAATTTGTCTCCAACTGTGCCGGAAGCAGCGTATGTGTAAACCGAATCGAACGCGGCCCGAGCGGGAGGGAAGGCGCGTCGAGAAATGCGGCGCCTCGATAGACGTATCGACGGGACGTGGATGCAGTTCAACAAGAACCCGATTCCGAACGGACGAGAATGGCTCCGAAACGGGGCTGGACCGATCCCGAGAGCTCGGGAGCAATGTCCGAGCGTACGGCTATCGGATATCCAGCGCGTTGGCGGCATAGTTCTCTTTCATGGGCGTATTTGTTCTATCGGAAGGATGTGCGGGTCCTGTTGAATAGAGGTACGGTGGTAAGAATCACAACTGGATGACAACGCGCCGAGCGATTCTGCTGATGATGCAACGACTAAGAGGAACATGCACGATGAGGTCCGTACAGTATGTTTGCGCGTCGAGCAGCAGGAAAGTCGATGGCAGGCTTGACGAGAACACTGCCTGGTTCGAATTTCACCAGGTTGCCCATCTGTTCGGCATGAGTCTCGAACAGGCAGCCAAGATACTCTGGCAAGCGGGCACGACCGGCGACATTGAGCCTGAAAAAGATGTCAGGTCGTCCGACCGCTGCAAATGCCTGTTGAGTCACCGGGCAGTCGTCGCGGTCGGATACCAGGTCAACTATGGTCGGGCAACCGCTTTCCGTCACTGGTGCGCCTCGGGCCTGACTGTTCCGTTCCGTTGAATCTCCTTTGCTGACAGTTCTTCGATAAATCCCGTCGAACACGTGCCCAGTCGCACGGCTGGGATGCGTGGGCTGGGACCGTCAGTGCCAGGCAATGCTTCTATTCACAGCCATCGTCTGTGGCCGACGTTTTCAATGAGTAACGCTCGCGTGTCGGTGGTGCGAAGCCGATTCACCGGGCTCTAGGGCTTCAGGCAACGGTTACAGGCACTCGACGCGCCAGGCCGCACATCAATTCATAACCGATGGTGCTGGATGCATAAGCGACATCATCAATCTTCACCTGGTTGCCCCACAGTTCGACTTGGGACCCTATTCGCGCCTCAGAACAGGGGGTTAGGTCCACCGTAATCATGTCCATGGAGACCCTGCCAACAGTACGCGTCAAGATGCCGTCTACCGAGATGGGTGTGCCGCCAGGCGCATGTCGAGGGTAACCATCCGCGTATCCGCAGGCAACGACTCCGATGCGCATTTTGCGTTCAGCTTTATAAGAGCGGGCGTAGCCAACGGTCTCTCCGGCTTGCAGCGTTTGCGTTCCGATAATCGCACTGGTCAGCGACATCGATGCGCGAAGGGGAACGTCTGCGATGTCAGTGGCACGACCAGACGGCGAAGCTCCATAAAGCACAACGCCTGGTCGTACCCAATCGCGATGAGCGCGCTTGTGCCACAGCACGGCGGCGGAATTCGAAAGGCTGCGCTGGCCGGGAATGCCACGCGTTGCTTCATCGAAGCGGTTCAACTGCCAATCTAATGCACCCTCATCTGCATTGGCAAAGTGACTCATGAGAGAGACTGTGCCGACCCCAGCCGAGGCCGATGCGCGCTCCCACGCTTGACGGTAGGCGTCGGGCAGGAACCCGAGCCGATTCATCCCGGAGTTCATCTTCAGATAGATATCAATCGGCCGTCTCGGCCTTGCGGCTTCAATGAGTTGAAGTTGTTCGTCGCAGTGGACGGCCACGGTCAAGCCGAACTCGTCTGCAGTTTTCGCGTCGGCGTGGTTAAAGATTCCCTCGAGTAAAAGGACAGGCTTCTTCCAACCCAGCTGCCGGACCCGTACTGCCTCGTCGAGGTCAAGTAACGCAATACCGTCCGCCGCCTGGAGAGCAGGGTAGATGTGTTCAATTCCATGCCCGTAGGCATTCGCTTTCACTACCGCCCACACACGTGAGTCTGGAGCTCGCTGCCGGACGACTTCGAGATTGTGTTGAACGGCACCAGGATGAATACGTGCGTGGATGGGGCGTGGCATAACCTTCCTCTTCAGGACAAAGTTCAAACGACACTTCGGAGCGTTGCTGTCAGGACTTCTGAGGTCGTGCGGCGGAACGTCCATCGCACGGCCCGATTCCTAGTCCAGCTCGAAATCGGCCGGCACCTGCGGTTCTTTTTCGTAACGAAAGACGTTGAGGTCGTCGTATCGAATGGCGGGCTGTTTTCCAGATATCAGGTCGGCGAGAAGCTGAGCTGAGCCACACGACATGGTCCAGCCGAGCGTGCCATGGCCTGTGTTCAGGTAGAGGTTGGGCACGGACGTACGACCTACGATAGGCGTGCCGTCTGGCGTCATCGGGCGAAGTCCGGTCCAGAACGTGGCGCGCGATGTATCGCCGCCACCTGGGAAGAGGTCATTCACGCACATTTCCAGCGTCTCGCGACGCGCTTCGCGGAGACGCTTGTCAAACCCGACGATTTCCGCCATCCCGCCGACACGGATGCGCTTATCGAACCGCGTGATGGCAATCTTGTACGTCTCGTCGAGAACCGTTGAGACTGGCGCACGTGACTCGTCGGCGATTGGCGCGGTGATGGAATATCCTTTGAGTGGATAGACGGGAATCTTGACCAGTCCAGACAGGAAGTTCGTCGAATACGACCCAAACGCGACGATGAACGCATCTGCATGGATGAGTTTCGCACCATGCCGAACGCCGGCGACCCGTCCACCCTCGACGACCAGACCATCGACCTGGGTGTTGTAGCGGAAGGTGACGCCCGCTTTCTCAGCCATTGAGGCGAGCCGGGTGGTGAACAACTGGCAGTCACCGGTTTCGTCGCCAGGCAAGCGCAATCCACCCGTCAGCTTATGTGAGGTGGCAGCAAGGGCAGGTTCAACCCGGGCGAGCTCATTGCCTGTCAGTAACTCGTACGGGATGTTGGCCTCTTTAAGTACCGCGATGTCCTTCGCCGCGCCATCGAACTGCTGCTGCGTCCTGAACACTTGCAGAGTGCCTCCAGCACGTCCCTCGTACTGAATGCCCGTCTCGGCTCGTAAAGCCTTCAGACAGTCGCGACTATATTCCGCGAGTCTCACCATGCGGTTCTTGTTAATCGCGTAGCGTTCGGCGGTGCAGTTCTGCAGCATCTGCCACATCCATTGCAGTTGGAACTGCTTGTCCGCGTCGTCCGGTCTGATTGCAAGCGGGGCGTGTTTCTGGAACATCCACTTCACAGCCTTGAGCGGTACGCCGGGGGCAGCCCAAGGCGCCGCGTAGCCAGGGGAAATCTGGCCTGCGTTGGCAAAGCTCGTTTCGAGAGCGGGACCCTGCTCCCGGTCGATGACCGTGACTTCATGGCCTGCCCGCGCGAGATAGAACGCGCTCGTTACACCGACGACTCCGCTGCCCAGCACGACGACTCGCATTCGACAGACTCCACAGCCAAAAGGCCATAAACAGTTAGCAAAAACTACAGATGCAGCACATGTCAGTTGATGACCGGATGCTAGCTGCAAGCTCTTGGGTTTTTCTATTGTTTAATCGGCAATTTTTGGCTGAATCACCTGGTTTGCCTTCGCGGTGTGTCGAGTGAGAGTCCGCAGGCTCCGTCGTGGCTACGAATTCCCGAAGTATGTGTCGGCGCTGGACGTCATCCAGCGTGCGGAGACACGCCATGCAGACATGATTGATGCGATTGCGCGCAAGGATGCTGATGCCGCTGAAAAACTCGCGCACGAGCATACGATGCTGTTCCAGAAGCGATTCCTCGATTACATGCGACAGAACATGACGGAATCGATGGCGCTTCTGTAACCCGCGCGAGGTGTCTTGCGTGACTGTCATAGTCCCGCAAGAGAACCAGTCGGATAACGTATGCGATGAGAAACGTCAGGCCGGCACCTGCCCCGCGGGCCCGTCCAGGATGCGGAGTTTGTCGCTCATGTCGGGTAAGTTGTGACCTGCCGCTCGAACGTCGCTCACAAGCCGATGTGCAGCTGCCTTGCAGTGTGCGAGCGTCGCATGCAGGCGCGGCTCTGTCTGCAGGCCGGTCACCGCTTTCTCAAGTTCAGGTGGAGATTCGCTTAGCAGGGCGGGAACAACTTCGTCCGGCGGTATCAGGGAGCCGTGACTTAACAACTGAGCGGTCCAGTCACATCCGTACAGAAGCGCACGTCGTTCGGCCTTTCGCGCTTCGTCCTGCTCGAGCGTGTCGAGGCTATGCCGGTTCTTCTGAATCTCAGAGCGCCACGCCGCCAGTATGTCGGCTCGCAGCGCCGCTATCGCGTCACCGAGCGACGCGTTCTGCCCAGCCGCTACAAGACGACGTTCATCAAGTCTGTCGATGTGGTCCCGATAGCTTTCGAGGTACGGTAGCCAGTTCAACGGTAGCTCCGTCTTTTCAAAGAACGCGTGGCTTACCTCATTGAGTTCGTTGCGAATATCCTGAAGGGCCTGGTAGTCGGCAAGACGCGCTTCGTGTACGTCGTGGGCCGTCACCATCTGTCGGTGCAGAGGGAAGAGTGGATTGCTGTCGCGCCGCTGTAGATGTCGCTCGGCCGCGCCCGGCCGCGCGCTCCATTTCCAGTTGGGCAGCGATTTCGCGTCAAATTCGACTGCCTGTATCATCGGCCGGAAAACAGCCAGCGCTTCCTCTGTGGCATGGCGAAAGCAGTCTGCCACCTTGTAGTCATTGCCTTGCAGGGGGGCGTCCGCATTCCTCGCATACGGTGAGTCGGGCGTGAGCCTGAGCGTGCCTGTGGCCAGAAAGAATTCCATCGGCAGTTCCACGGACAGGCCTTCCTGCCTGAAGGTGCGCTGTTCAGTGGAAATCGCCTCGACAGAATGCGCCAGGCGGTTTTCCAGGTCGAGGAGGGTATCAATGGTGTCTCCCGACGAGGGTTGCGCCGCGTCGGCAAGCAGGCAGAAAGTTTCGCGTGCCATCCTCGCCGCGATAGTGCCGTGCTTCTCAGCAAAGAGCCAGAACCAGAGGGCAAGCTGGTAGCCCTTGACACCGTTTCGGGCGATGGGTTCGACGTCGGGTGCGAACGCAATACCGGGCGCGGCCCAGCTCGCGAACGGCGGTGTTCCGGCGCCCTGATACATCCCCAGGAGCTGCCGTATCGATTCATGCGTATCGGTGGGCCAGTCGCGCGCCTCCTCGAGGCGTTTCTCGGTCTTCCAGAACCTCCAGTCCATTCTGAACCTCGCAAGAGAGCAAGCGTATCCGTGCTACGCGCTGCGAAGGATACTTGCACACTCTGCCGAGGGCGTAAATCGGGGCTGTCCTTCGTCGCCCGCAGTGTCACCAGTCGAAAGGCCATGCCGTTAGCGACGCCCCTTACTTTGGGGAGAGATGGCGCCCAGGTTGAACGCAACCGTTAAGCACGACCGTGCATGACGACGCTGGGGCAGCGTGTGCTGCGCTTGCCAAACTGGAGCGTTCCCGCTATAGCGTTGACACGCAGCGTCCGGGCCCGACCGTCGCAAGCATACGCTCAGGCGGGTTACGGTGTGCCGTTCGTATTTCGTGTAACCGCGGACGCGCTAACTATCCGCATACCCGCTTCCTGCAAGCTCTCGTTCAGTTACGCGACGCAGATGCCTGGTACCGCAACTTTCTGGAACAGATGCGGGGTAGCCGCGGCCGACGACGGATAGGCCGAGACTTTGGCCCTGAATTCAGGATTTGCAAACGCAGCCCGGAAATGGGCGGTGGATTCCCAGACAGCATAATTTAGATAGGTCGGACTCTCGCCAAGCGCACGATGCAGTTGGGTGGAGATGAAGCCCGGCTGACGCTTCATAAATTCTGCGTCGTCTTGCCATACTTTGAGAAACGACGACTCGTCCGCCTTCTCCAGCGTAAAGACGTTCATCAAAACCACGGGAGAGGCATCGATTGCGACCTGACGTTCTATTGGAAAGGCAGGGTCAAGCGGGCGAATAAACATGGTGAACTCCTCCAATCTACGGTTGTGATGGTGTAACGATTCCACATTGACATTATGATGTCAATGTGGAATCGTTACACCATATTCAGAGTATGGTGACAGATGAATAAATCTAAGCGAACGCCTGCTGGAACAGCCTTGTCCAGTATGATTCTCGACCTGTTTCGCCTCAACAACCGGCTACTGTCGGCGGGAGACCGTCTGGTCGCCGAGGTTGGCTTGACGAGTGCCCGCTGGCAGATTCTTGGCACCATCGCAGCCGGTGACCGGCCGCAGCCGGTCGCGTGGCTCGCCCGCGATATCGGCGCGCACCGCCAGAACGTACAGCGCATCGTCAACGAGCTGGAAGCTGAGGGCCTCGTTTCTTTTGAACCCAATCCGCACCACAGACGGGCGGCCCTTGTCGTCTTGACGGACAAAGGGATGCAGGCATTCGAGGATGCGATGCACCTGCAGATACCATGGGTCAATAATCTTGCGGAAGAGCTTCAGGTGCGGCACGTGGAGACGACACACAAGGTCATCACCGAGGTACTTCGAAAACTTGAAGGCGATGACGAATAGCCAGAGCTGATGAGTTCGGGGTTCGGCCCGAACTCATCAGCAGCGCCGAGACCATCAGCCCGGTGACCTGTGTTGCTGCGGAAATAGCCCGAGAGGCGAGCGTCCGTGGAAGCGTGACGGGGTTGGTAGAGTGCCTTCCGAAAATTGATTGTCAGGCCTTTCTCGATGACCGTGTAGTCGGTGATACGAAGGTCGGGCGCTCGGCAAGGCGGGGTCCGAGTCAGATACCTTGAGCAATTGCAATGTCAGGACGTCGACCCCGGCTGTGGCCAAGGCCACCCCTTCTTTTCGTCGGGCGCATCCCACTCAGCAAGCGGTGCAGCCTCAACCGACACTTCGACCGGACTCGCCTCCTCAGCGGCATCGTGCGCCGGGTCATTCGAGGCGCCCAGTTTCATTTCGGGAAGGCCGGACCCAAACCATTTCACCTTCTTCTGGATATGGACAACGTATTCCTTCCATCCGTTTGGGTTGCCATCAAAGAGGTCATGCTGAACGGTTGACGCCAGCGCATTGCGATTGAGTTCCGACTCGAGCAGTTCCTTTGGCCACAGGAAGAACGCGCTCGCGACGCGTGCGCCGAACTCGGCAACCGTCATCTGCGGGGCAAGGGCACGGAGGTAACCGAAGTCCTGCAACGCATCCTGTTCCTTAGCAAGTCGGGCCACCAGCGCATCCGGGCGAGCCGCCCTGGTCAAACAGTTCAAGGCTTCGAGCATGTCCCCGAGGTGAAGCAGCAGTTCCCGTCTATCGAATCGGTCATCCATCGCAGTATCTCCGTTCATTGTGCCCCTATGAATGATAGTAGCCGGTCTCACGGTTGACGGGGCGTCGAGCGCGTTACGCGCGTCTACCGCACGAGCGCGGTGTTCGTGGTCTTTCAACGTCGGGCTCGCGCTGTTCGGGTACCCGTCAAGCGGAGCAATGAAGCCGAGCGTCAGCTTGCCGGCTGAAATGTCCTCGAAAATCCCGAGTGCGTGCGAGACGCGGCCCCCTTGGATTGAACATCTGGATGGCGGTCGGTGAGCATGTTGAACGACTGAAGAGTGTGATGTTTCGGTTATGTGCTGGAGAAACCCAGCCGCTGTTCGTGTGATTGTTCGCCTCTCCTCCGCCGCGATAAATAAGCTAGGATTGAATGAATTGTTGCCTTTCAGGCGAACAATGCTGATATCAGTCTGCCGAACTGGACACGGCTCAGAGGCATTCATGGAATTTCTGCAGGCAATGAAAGTCTTCAGCGCAGTCGCTGAATTGGGTAGCTTCACACATGCTGCTGAAGTGCTTCAGGTCGGACGGCCTCATGTCACGCGCTCCATCCAGGAACTGGAGGCAGCCCTCGGGGTCAGGCTGTTCCAACGCACGACGCGGAGCGTGAAGCTGACGGCTGAGGGCGAGCAGTTCTTTGCGCGAACAGAAGACATTCTTGCCAGCGTCAACGATGCAACCTCGATGTTCAATCAGTCCGGCGAGACAGTGCGGGGCCGGCTGCGTATTGATCTGCCAGCCGCGTTTTCCCAACAAAGGTTTCTGGACCGGCTGCGCGAATTCAACCGCCTGTACCCGGGCCTCGAGCTTGTACTCGGCGTGACCGACCGGGCCGTTGACCTGGTCGCCGAGGGAGTCGATTGTGCATTGCGAATCGGGGAGCTTCCCGACTCGAGCCTTGTAGGACGGCGGATGGGAGCGGCCGTCATGCTGACGTGTGCGTCACCCGGATATCTGGAGGAACACGGCGCTCCGCTGAGCCTTTCTGACCTCCCAGCGCATCGACGGGTCAATTTTCTATCGGGCCACGACAACCGCCCATTGACCTGGCGCTTCTGCGACAACGGCGAGGAAACTTCGGCCACCTTTCACTCCAGCATCAGCGTGAACGAGTCGAACGCCTACGTTCACTGCGGCGTCGCTGGATTCGGGTTGATACAGGCTCCGGGGATACTGGTTGAGGAACATCTGGCGTCGGGGCAACTTGTTGAAGTCCTGGTCTCATATAGACCGGCACCGTGGCCAGTATCGTTGCTCTATCCGAGCCGAGCCCACGTGGCGTCACGCGTGAAGGTCTTCACGCAGTGGCTTTCTGACGAGCTTGCTACTTTCAATCAAACCTGGCTCGTACCGTAAGGTCGCGGTTCGAAGTCGGGCCACAAAAGTTACCACCACGACAACTAGTCCTGGATTGTTGCTCACAGAAGCAACAGTCAATTGCCCACCGTTTCGTTTATCGATTCCCGTCGTCCTCCTACAGTGTCATGCATCTGCCGGCTGCGATCATTTCAGCAGCCGGCATCCACGACATTTCGAGGTCAAGTCATGACAAGAGCAGTTCGCTTTCATCAAACCGGCGGTCCGGAGGTACTTCAGTTTGACGACGTCCAGGTAGCATCGCCTCAGTCTGGCGAGGTTCAGATTCGCGTCAAGGCTCTCGGTATCAATCGCGCAGAAGTTATGTACCGCACGGGCAAGTACGTCATCGACCCTCAGTTTCCGGCGAAGCTCGGTTATGAGGCTTCCGGCGAAGTCGTTGCCGTCGGCGCGAACGTGACCGGCTTTGCGACCGGCGACCTGGTCAGCGTTATCCCCGCGTTCTCGTTCGCCGAGTACGGCATGTATGGCGAAGTCGTGAACGCACCGGGGCACGCCGTAGTGAAGAATCCGGCGAACGTAACTCACGAGGAGGCGGCAGCCACCTGGATGATGTTTGTCACCGCATACGGCGCGCTGATTAATTACGGCAAGCTGACCAGTGCGGACACCGTCATCATCGGCGCGGCGACCAGTAGCGTCGGGCTTGCTGCCATCCAGATCGCGAAGATGGTCGGAGCGAAGACCGTTGCATTGACACGAAGCGCAGAAAAGGAAGGAACTTTACGAGCGTGCGGTGCCGACCACGTTCTGCTGTCGGATATGCCGGACCTGACGGAATACATTATGAGCGTCACCGGCGGAAAAGGTGCTCGCATCGTCTTTGACCCAGTCGGTGGGCCGAACGCCCGAAACATCTTGCGCGCAATGTCGCACGGTGGAATCTACTATCAGTATGGCGCTCTGGACTCCCGCGATATTCCGGTGCCGGTGATGGACATTCTGACGAAGCACCTGGTCCTTCAAGGTTACGAGTTGTTCGAGATTACCCAGGATGCTCAGAAACTGGAGCAGGCCAAGGCGTTCATCTCTGAAGGCCTGTCCTCCAGGGCGCTCCGTCCTGTCATCGACCGGGTATTCCGCTTCGAGGAGATTGCCGAGGCTCATCGGTACATGGAAGCCGGCAATCAGGTTGGCAAGATTGTCGTTACGCTGTAGTTGCCACGCGACCTTCCACGAAGTCACGCTCGGCCGATGACTTCGAGGAAAGCGAAGGCGCGGTACATGCCGTCCGAGCTTTTCGTTCCAGCGCGACAGTGAGGTAATCGTCAAAGACTCTTGTTCGACGAAGGCACCTTCAGTCGAAGCCTCGCACCTTCCTCCGACCTGAACGGTCTTGAGCAGTTGACGAAGCAAGTTGAGCGATTCGGGCGGGGAACTGTAATTAAGCTGCTCGGGTGTGAGCCACGAGTGCTCGCAGACTACATTTCCCATCAGGTTTAGAGGTATTCATGAGTTCTCGAGCTAAATTCCAGGCACCCGCCATTAACCGAAAGACGGTTGGGGACATGACTGTCACCATGTTGAGTGACGGCTATCTCGATGTATCGTTTGAATTGCTTGACGGCATCGATGCAGCCAAGGCTGAAGCGTTGCTTGAGCAACGCGGCGCTTCTCCATTGCCTCGGATGAACATCAATGTCTACGTTGTGGAAACTGCGGACCGAACAATCCTGATCGACAGCGGTGCGGGCGGCATCAACGGGTGGGGCGGACGACTCCAGGTCGCGCTCGCGGCTGCCGGCATCGACCCGCTCCAGATCGATACGATTCTATTGACGCATGCACACCCGGACCACATCGGCGGACTTGCCGGGCCGCTGCAGACCCCTGTGTTCAGGAACGTGCGACAGCTGTTTGTCCATGAGAAGGAATTGGCATTCTGGCGCGATGAAGGAATCTACACGAGCGCACCTGACGGTTTCCGCCCGTTCTTCGATGTCGCACGAAACGCATTCAACGCTTACGCCGAGAAGCTGGTGCCGTTCCATCAAGAAGCGATATTGCCAGGTATCCAGACGGTTCCGCTTTTCGGACATACTCCCGGGCATACGGGATATCTATTGGGAGACAGTTCAGACGCGTTGCTGATATGGGGAGATATCGTCCATTTTCCACACATTCAACTAGCGCGGCCTGATGTCACGATTGCTTTCGACAGCGACCCGGCGCTGGCCGCGCATATACGCGGGAAACTGCTCGACAGAGTAGTAACCGACAAGCTGTCAATCAGTGGCATGCACTTCAATTTGCCGACAACCGCCTCGGTTCAGCGTGACGGCAGTGCTTACATCCTGAACTATGACATGTGGTCGCCTGCTGTCTGAAGTACTCGGTAACGTGGGGGCGCTGCATGCGGACAGGAAGTGCGTCAAAGAAATCGTCGAGTGAGTTGCTTGAGGACTTGTTGAGCCTGGCAAGGTCCCGGGATTCTCTGCCATGTGATTGCTTGCGCTCCGTTCAAGCGCATCAAGTGAAGAAGTACGAAGTCGACGGCGCGACGCTTTCTTTCCCTCTGCTGGGACATTTCAGGTGCAGGGACCAGGGTGGCTGGCTGCGTGTGTGCGCAGGAGATATTCTGATCGTTCCTAACGCGCGGAGTATCGATATCGAGTACATCCCCGACCGGGAGCACCGTGAATTCGTCGCGCTCAGCGTGGTTCTCGCCGAGGAGCAACTCGAGGCTGCCCGATTGCTGCTTTCGGTTCCCCCGCCGGCTGAGACGGGCGGTATCGCAGCCGTGCCGGTCGAGAACTTTCTTGAACCACTTACCCGTTGGACCCGCGCCATGCATGAGGGAAATCGCCCTCTCTCATTGCACGCGATGGTGGAAGTGGTCCTGCGGCTTGTTGAGAGCGGACACTCAGGCTTTCTCCATCCGCAAGCTCCCAGTCTGGCAATGAGAATCCGTAGGTTGGTGACGCAAGACCCAGCGCACAACTGGAATTCGACGGAAATAGAAGGCCTGACGGGTTTGAGTGGGCCAACCTTGCGCCGTCGGATGGCGGAGGAGTCAACGACGCTTCGGTCGGTGATTGCCGATGCGCGAACCTCCGAGGCCCTGCGCCTCCTGATGACGTCACACCTTCCCATAAAGACGGTGGCCGCGCGCGTTGGCTACAACTCAGTCGCGAGCTTTAGTCGGCAGTTCGCAGAGCGTTATGGTACTGAGCCGTCCCAATTCAGGTGAAGTCCGCTGCGTGCCGTTCACCGGTAGCGCGCTGGTGGACGGCACTGTTATTGGAGATTCGGCATTTCTCAACGTAACGCGGCCAGCTGATTGGCGACCGAAACGACCACTCATCGAGGCGGCCTCTATTTCGGCATCAGCACCTTGTCGACTACCATGATGACGCCGTTGCTCTGGACCACGTCATAGGTCGAAATGTCGGCGGTGTGCCCGGCGGCATCTGCAACGACAATGTTGTGAGGTCCGTTTTCCGAAAACGTGAGCATCTCTCCGTTGACGGTCTTCAGCGCTGTCTTGCCACCGCCTGCCTTGATAGCCGTGTCCAGTTTCCGGAAGTCGTATCGGCCGGGGACAACGTGGTAGGTCAGGATGCTGGTCAGCGCAGCCTTGTTTTCCGGCTTCACGAGCGTCTCTACGGTGCCCGGAGGCAATGCCGCAAACGCTTCATTGGTCGGGGCAAAGACGGTGAACGGGCCAGCGCTTTTCAAGGTATCGACGAGCCCGGCCGCTTTGACTGCGGCGACGAGCGTAGTGTGGTCCGCTGAGTTGACAGCGTTGTCTACGATGTCCTTGCTGGGATACATCGCCTGTCCGCCCACCATGACAGTTTCACCTGCTGCAAATGCGTTCGACGTTGACATCGTCAGTGCCACAACCGCAAAGAATACTGCGCGTTTCATGTTCGTCTCCTGAAACAGCAACGCCCGATTACGCTGCCGTGACCGTATATACGGGCGGCACCGGCGCCTGGATTCAAGTCAGCCTGGACGATGAAAGCAATGCCGCGTTGACGTGGCGAAGAAGCAGTGGAACGTTCGTTGTTCGTGCTTGCCAGCCACGGATACGCAATCAACTCGCGTCGCCAACACCGGGTTCCCACCGTTCCCCGACCAGTCAACCACAGGTTTATCGATAGCAACCTGCGCTCGTGCTCGACGTGGCACCACCCATGCCAGCCGATTTGCTGGCCATACGGGTCAGGCAAGCCACCACCGCACGACCGTACGTGCCATCCATTGTTCAGAATTTGGGAACTGTGATTTCAATCTATGAGCATAGAAATTCGATAGGGCTCGACTAAACTCACTCTCAATCGACGCCGCGCCAAATCCATCCGGTTGCGACGCCTCCCTGATTCAACATTCTCTGGAGTTACGTCATGAAAACCCGCCTTATCGCAGCCTTGCTGGTCGCCGTCTCCGCCGCTGTCGCCGCTCCCGCTTTCGCGTCGGGTTATGGTCCGGCGCCGTTTTATCGTCCGTCCGTTGGCGCACCCGCTTCGCAACGCGGTGTCAGCGCTCAGACTTTCGCCGCCGAACGCAACCAGGCTACGGCTGCAAACGACGCCGTTGGCGGCGTGACGGGCGCATCGTCGGAATCGGGCAGCCGTCAGCCGGCGCAAGCCGCTAACGACGTCAACGTGTTCAAGGGTCATTGATCGCTGCGCGCGGCGGGCAACGCTTGCCGCGCAGAAGAGAAGCAGGAGGTGATCCCATGAGAGCATTCTTCGAAGGACTGGTGTTGCTGGCGGCAGTCGTCGTGTATTTTCTGCCCGCCATCGTCGCCGATGCGCGCGAACGTGAAGATGCATTCGCGCTGACGATCTTCAACGTGCTGTTCGGCTGGACCGTGATTGGCTGGATTGCGGCGTTCGTGTGGGCGCGTCATCGCGTGAGCGACAAGCGGCTCGCGAATCTCGCATCGAACACGCGTCGGTCGTTGGGCCGCGTGACGATCGCGAAGATCGTAGCGCGCTCACGCCGGGCGCGTGCGGCGCGGCGTCAGTCGACGCTATCCGCGTAAGAAGAGGTTGAATCGATGAAACCGCCGGTCTGTGTCAGGCCGGCGGTTTTGTTTTGACATGTCCGCGTGTAATTAGTATGGAAGCCGAAATAAATTACAAAAGGCGCATGCCAGGCGGACTTACCACAGCGCCGGCGTCCATCCTCGCAGTCGCACATCGTGCAGGGCCTCGCGCAGATTCTGCACGAACGCATCGGTGCGCTGATAGCGGCTTTGCACGCGTGGATCGTAAGTGCGGTTCAACGCGAGCACATCGACGATGCCGCGCGTCGAGACGCTCGTATCCAGATCGGAAATATCGGTGACCTTGGCCCATGTGCAGCGCATGATCTCGTTGCTGGGCACGGGGGTTTGATGTTCGTCGACATGCGCGGCGAACACGTGATGACAGGTGCGCGCGCCCGCGAACTCGAACAGATATTGCATGCCCTTAGCCTGAAGGCACGTTTCTTCCATCAGTTCGCGCACGGCGGCGGCTTCGAACGTCTCGCCGGCGTCGGGTTTGCCGCCTGGCAGCGACCAGCGCGAGTTGGCCTTGCCGACCAGCAAAATGCGCGTGCCCGTCAGGCACACGACAGTCGCACGTTGCTTCACAGTGTCTCTTCCATGTAGGGACGCGAAAGCAGGGCAAGCACGCCCCATGCCGCGCGATGCGATGGCGCTCTCAGCCGCCATTCGCCCATATTGTCCGCCGATCTTGAGTATGGGACGTGACATCTTGATGACAGCGCTCACCAAAAAATGACCCAACGCTGTCATATGCATCGGAGAACCTTGAACGTGACCACGCGCCGCCGCCGCATACCATGCACGCAGCATGCGTTTCACCGTGCGACACGGCGGCGTGCCTGCAACGGCCGGTCGATACGACCGGCGAGCGTCGAGGTGAATCGATGAATCCACTGTCCACGCAGCACAATTTCCAGAGCCTGTCGTTGAAGGATCTGCTCGAAGCGCGCGATCTGTATCACTGGCATCTGTCGAACAAGGCCAATGTCGTCGGTACGGCCGTTGGTTTGTATCTGATTCGAAACGACGAACCGTGGCCGGATCAGCGGCGCGGCGCGAACGGTGACGCAGAATCAGGCGTGAAAGCGAAGGGCATCCGCACGTTCGACAACTCCGAAGTGCGTCCGTATTCGTGGCCCGCCGTGATCGTACTGGTGCGCGATTGGATCGACGCGACCGAGTTCGGTCATGGCAAAGTCGACCCCGATCATATGGTGCCGCGCACGCTGTACATGCCCGACGGCCGCGCGGTGCCCGTCTGCGTGGTCGCCGTCGAGCCGACGGTGCCCGTTACGACCGCGCCGGCGGATGCACGCTGGCCGTCGACGTATATCGGCGGCGGCTGTCCGTTGATCGCGGATGCGCAGGGCATCGAGCGCACGGCGAGCGTCGGCTGCCTCGTGACGGACGGCCACACGACATACGCACTCAGCAATCGCCATGTATGCGGCGAGCCCGGCTCGCCCGTGAAGGCGCTGTTGCGCGGCGCGGTAGCCGAAGTCGGCATTGCATCGGACCGGCAGCTCACACGTGAACCGTTCACCGCCGTATTTCCCGAGTTTGCGGGCAGTCGCAGCTTCCTCACGCTCGATATCGGACTCGTCGAAGTACACAACGCGAATGACTGGTCGAGCCAGCCGTTCGGCATCGAAGGCAGCATCGGCAATGTCGCGGATATCAACGAGCTGAGTCTGAGCCTGCAACTGATCGATCAGCCCGTGACGGCATTCGGCAGCGCATCGGGCGCGCTTGACGGCACGATCAAGGCGCTGTTCTACCGGCACAAGTCGCTTGCGGGCTACGACTACGTTTCGCAGTTTCTGATCGCGCCTGCGAACGGCAGTCCGCAGACGCAAACCGGCGACTCGGGGACGTTGTGGTATTTGACGTCGCCTGCGAGCACAACCGGCGACGGCGAGCGCCATCTCACTCCGCTCGCGATCGAATGGGGCGGACAGTCGCTTGCGAGCGACGACGGCGAGCGTCTGAACTACGCGCTCGCGACAGGCCTGAGCACGGCGTGCCAGCTGCTCGACGTGGACCTCGTGCGCGCACACAACGTCGGCGCGAATCCGTACTGGGGACAAACGGGCCATTACAGCATCGCGACGGCGGCAATCCAGTCGGTGAAGCCGGGCCCGCTGCACGATTTTCTCGACGCGAATGTCGAGCGGATCAGCTTTCGTCCGGACGAACTCACGCCGGAGCAGATTCGCGACAAGCTCACGCGCGGCGATTTCGTCGAACTCGCCGATGTGCCCGACCTCGTGTGGAAGAAGACGCCCAGCCGCGTGCCGGGCGGACGCGACTACGCGCAGAACGCGGGCCCCGAGCATCCGAATCACTACGCGGACATCGATCAGCCCGACGGCGACGGCAAGACGCTGCGCGACGTGACGCTCGGCAATATTGCTAACATGAGCGTCGCGGTGTGGTCGAAGTGGTATGCGGATGAAGGCGAAAACGATGCGCGCTACGAAGGTCTGTTGCCGTTTCGCGTATGGCAGATTTTCGACGAGATGGTCAGGCAACTGAAGGCGCGTAACGACACGAAGTTCCTGTGCGCGGCGGGCGTGCTTGCGCATTACGTCGGCGACGCATGCCAGCCTTTGCACGGCTCGTATCACGCGGACGGCTACAAGGACGCGCCCGGCGCGACGCCGAAGAAGTGGCCGGGCAAGGGCGTGCATGCGGCCTACGAAGACAAGATGGTCGACCGTCATTCGGGCGAGCTTTTGCCGCAGATCGGGCCTCAGGCGAAGGCGTTCGAGGGCGAGATTCCAAAAATCGACGACGGGCGCGACGTCGCGTTCGCAACTGTCACGCTGATGGCCGAGGCGGCGACGATTCTTCCGCCATCCACGCTGATCGACGAGTACATCCGGCTGGGCGGCGGCAGTTCGGCGCGTGTCGTCGATGGTCTGTGGGATGCGTTCGGCGCCGACACGGCGAAGCTGATGGGCGCAGGCGCGCGCTATCTTGCCGCGATGTGGGAAGCCGCGTATGCCGCCGCCGATACGTCGCTGCCGGCCGGTGCGCGGGAGATCAGCGAGCAAGCGCTTGCGAAGGTGTATCAGGACAAGGCGTTCCTGCCTTCGCTGACGCTAGACAAGATCGGGCCGGTGATCGGTTGATGGATTGGGCTCAGGCGGCGCGCGTCTATGTGGGTGCGCGCGCCGCTTCCGGATCAGGCGGCCGCGAGCTTTTTGCTCTGCTTCAACATGCCGTCGAAGATCGCCGACGCCAGATCTTCCGGAAAGTCCGCCGGAAGCTGCGCGGCGACGGTATCGATCACGTGCTGCGTGGCGTGCGTGACCGAGGCGATCATTTCGTCGACGGCATCGGGCGGCAAGCCGACCTGCTGACCTTGCGCGATCCAGTGCCGCCGTAGTATCTGACCAATCAGATAATGATTGCTCGTGCCGCGCACGGCCATCGCCAGCTTTGCCTTCTGCATCGGAATGCGGTTCGCGCCGCGCCCGATGATGGGATGCGCGGACAGCACGTCGTAGAGCGGCGTCGCGCGATATCGGTTGCCCGGCAGATGCGCGATGCTGAAGTTTTTCGCGTGACCGTCGGTGGCGGCGAGCAGCCAGAAGATCAGTTGCGTCGTGAAGAAGCGCGCGCTGTCTTCGGCGGCATCGTCCGAACCGGCGAGGATGTGCATCACGGCGTCGATGCCCGGCCCGCCGTCGGCCTGATACTTGGCAATGGGCGGCGTGCCCGTCGCCTGACACATGTCCTCTTGCGGCAGACGCACGATCCACGTTGCGTCGCTCGACAGCCTGCGGTCGAAGCGCTCGACGACGAGCGCTTTCTGATCGCCGAACTGCGCGATCTCGCACGCGGCGATGGGCAGGCCGTAGGCGGCGACGATCTTCGAGCACAGCCATTCGTTTTCCACCGACGTGCGCATGTCGGCCCGCATGTTGCCGACCAATCCCAACGGCAGCTTCAGGATATGCGTAGTCGGCGTGCTGCCCGCGGGCAGCACCCAGCGGCCTTTGTGACGCAGCAGTGCCGTCTTTTCCTGCGCGCCGGCGATGGAGAGGCGCAAATCGGCCGCCTCGTCGCGCTGGCCGAGCGGCGCCGCCGCAGTCGTGTCGCGCAGCAGCCGGGCGATGTCATCGGCCGTCAGCGTGTCGCCGCCGATACGGTAGAGGTGGGCCGGCGTTTCACCCGGCGGCAGCATCTGGATCGCGCCGACGCAATCGCGCCCGAGCGCGGCGAGCAGATCGAACGGCGCCGTGCTGCCCGTCTTGTAGCGCTGCGCCATTCGGCGCCGGATGGGTTCGCTGTCGGGCAGCAGGTTGTCGAAGAACGCCGACACGACGGCACCGCGATACGGCTGATTGCCTGGCGTGAACGGCAGGGACAGCGACAGCGGACGGCCCTGTTCGTCGGCGATCCAGTCGTCGAAGTAGACAAGACGCTCGCCGCCGCTGGATTTTTCCCAGTAGCCGACGGCGAGGCCGTTCATCCACAGGTCGAGGCGTTGAGTCTGTAAACGGCGCCCCATGCTTACCACTGCTCCCGTTTCTTCGGCGCGCCTGCCGTGCGCGGGGCTCGTGCCGCGGCTCGCGCATCCGGCGTGGCCGCGGGCTTGCGCGGCGCTTTTCGGGCGCCTTGCGCGGCCGCGCCTGTTGGCGCGCGTTTATCCGCTTTGAGAGCGGGCGCGGAACGCTCGGCTGCGGGCTTGCGCGGCGCTGCTTTCGGCGCGTTGCGGCGCGTTGCGGTCACGCGGTTCGGCGACGCCATCTTTGCCACCGGCGTCGCGTTTGCGGGCGAAGGCTCGTCCTGACTGAGCGTGATTCCGGCGTTCAACAGCCGCAAGACCTTGAAGAGCCGCTCGACCCCGGCGGCGGCGGGGTCTGCCTCGAACTGCGCATAGCTTTGCTGCGTGATGCCGAGCCGCTCGGCGATCATGGCCTGCGTGAGTCCTGCGGCTTTGCGAAAGCCGCGCAGAACGGGGCGCAACTGGCTGAGCGTCTTGACGGAATAGTCCACGGCTGGCCTCGAGGAGACGGGTTGATGCGGGTAGAACTTCGGTGCGGCGCACGTGCCGCACACACTGCCCGGTCGATACAGAATACAGACCAAGGGCTGTATTGGCAAGATACAGTCTATAAACTGTAAATAATAAATACAGCCTAAAGCCTGTATATGTGTGACGGACGGGCACCTCGGTTGAGAATGGTTAGCAAGCTGGCCGTGCGCGACAGCGCTCAGGGATGGCCGAGAAGCGCTTACCCCAGCATGCAATGCTCGCCGCGCCGCAGCGCAAGCATTCCGTCACCCGCGGGTACGTGAAGTGCTGATAAAGGCTGATCTCGCCGCGCGATCAGGCAACGGCGACCCGACCGATATTCACAACAACGGAGGTGAGGCCATGAGCAGCGATTCACACTCTTCGAATCCGCCCGATCCCACGCGCCGCATGATCCTGGCGGCGCTCGCGGGCAGTGTCGCGTTGTCGGCGTGTGGCGGGGGAGGTGGCGGCGGATCGTCGGGCAGTACCGGTTCGACGAACGGTATTCCGCCCGATCGCGCGAGCCTTCCACGGCCAGCGTTGCCGGCGCCCGCCACGTCGGGCATCGATCATATCGTGCTCGTCACGATGGAGAACCGTTCATTCGACCATATATTAGGCTGGGTGCCCAACGCGGAGCATCAGCAGGCCCGCCAGTTCACCGACGCATTCGGTCAGACGCAATCGTCGTTCGCGTTGACGTCGAATGCCGCGTACGGGTTCCAGGCGTGCAGTTTCTCCGATCCGAACCATCTGTACAGCGCAGGGCGCACGCATCTTGCGAACGGTGCGATGAATGGCTTTCTGCTTACGCCGGGCACGAGCCTCTTGCGCGGCGACCTGCTGCCCATCGGCTATTTCGGCGCGGCGGATCTCGACTTCTACCGCGGCGCCGTCACGCAGTACACGGTCTGCGACTACTACATGAGCGGCATTCTGTCGGCCACGTTTCCGAACCGTCTCTATCTGCATAGCGGCGAGACCGATCGCCTCGACGACAGCGTCGATACGTCGTCGCTGCCGACCATCTGGGATCGGCTCGACGCGAAGAGCGTCTCATCGACGTATTACTTCCACGACGTCCCGTTCACGGCGCTGTATGGCACGCGCTACGTCGGCCGCTCGAAACTGTTCGCGGAATTTCTCTCGGATGCGGCCTCCGGCAATCTGCCGTCGTTCTGCATGGTCGATCCGAGTTTCGCGGGCGAGGTGCAAGGCACGTCGAACGACGATCACCCGCATGCCGACGTGCGCAACGGTCAGGTGCTGCTCGGCCAGATCTACGACGCGCTGCGCACCAGTCCGAACTGGAGCACGACGCTGATGATTCTCGTGTATGACGAATGGGGCGGCTTCATGGAGCACGCGGTGCCGCCCATCAAGCCCGTATCGACGGCGGAGCAGGGGGTCGGCAACGATGGCCGGCTCGGATTCCGCGTGCCGTGCATGCTGTTCGGGCCACGCGTGCGGGCGAACATGGTGTCGCGCTATCCGTTCGATCCCAGTTCGATTCATCAACTGATTGCGTGGCGCTTCGGTCTCGATCCGCTGGGTGTGCGCGCGAGCGATGCGAGCACCTTCAACATGGCGTATGCGCTCGACTTCACCGACGCCCCGCGAACCGACGCGCCCGCGATTGCGGTGACACAAGGCACGTTCGGTGTCGCGTGCTCGACAGCGGGGATCATTCCGGGGCTTGGCGGCGTCGATCACAGCCAGCAGGTGCCGTCCACCTCGGCATCTCAGGCAGCATCTCAGCCTGCCGTAGCCAACGCGCCCGGCGGACGCTTTGCCGACTTGCGCGCGAAAGCGACCGCGCTAGGATTCCCTGGCGGCATGTAAATTCTGCGCGGCGTTTGCACGGCTCGATGGCATTGCGGCTCTGCGATGTGTGTCGCAGAGCCGCAATTCATGACGTACGCCGGGTCTCAGCAGCAGCGCTCAAGCCGCTGCCTTGCGTCGCTTGCCGAGTTCGGTTTCGACAGGCTGCTTGTCGGACTCGGGCACGGACCCAGCAGGGCGGTGGACGTCGTGCGTGACGAAACCCAGTTCGCGGCTCGGCACGTCGAACCACTCGCGATGCGAGAACGAGTCGCGGATATCGTCGAGGCCGCTTTGCCAATGTTCGAGCATCGTGTCCATGCTGAACTCGTAGTCCTTGTAGTGGCCTTCGTACGGCTTGTTCTTGTAGATCAGATGCACGACGTTGATCGCGCTGCCGTCCGCTGCCTGCTGGGCAAGACGGAACAGCGGGTCCGCCTTCAGCACCGACGTCGGCACATGTTCGAGCAGTTCCTTGATGAAGCGCGCGTGCTTCTGCCGCTCGGCGAGCATGTTCGTGATCGCGCGCGTGCGGCTCGAATACTGGATGTCCTTGGCTCGCTCGGAAATGTCGGGGAAGTCGCCCGGCGCATTGCCGCGCGCGCTCCACAGATCGACCTGAAAGACCAGCGTGTCCTTGTGATCCGAATCGCGCAGCACTTCCGTGAGCGGCGTATTCGAAACGAGTCCGCCGTCCCAGTAGTATTCGCCGTCGATCTCGACAGCCGGGAAACCTGGCGGCAACGCACCCGACGCCATGAAATGCTCCGGTTCAAGGCGCATCTTGCGGTTGTCGAAGTACGTGAGATTACCCGTGCGCACATTCACCGCGCCCACGGACACGCGAATGGCGCCATCGTTGATGCGGTCGAAGTCGGCGTATTGCAGCAGCGTTGCGCGGAGCGCGGCCGTGTCGTAGTAGCTGACGCGGCTCGGGTCCAGCTTGCCGAGACCCGCCATGGGCAACGGAAAGCGCGGCGCGAAAAAGCCGGGTTGACCTTCCGTCAGCGCGCGGCCTGCTGCCCACATGCTGGCCCACTTGCGCGACAGGTCATGCAAGCCCAGGCCAGGCAGCGTCCAGGCGCTCACGCTGCCCACCCAGTCGAGCGGATGACAGATCGCATTCCAGAAGCCGCGCAATGCTGCTACGCGATTTTCCGGCGCGTTGCCCGCGATGATCGCCGTGTTGAGCGCGCCGATCGACACGCCTGCGATCCAGTGCGGTTCGACCTTCGCCTCGGCGAGTCCTTCGATGACACCCGCCTGATAGGAGCCGAGCGCACCGCCGCCTTGCAGCACGAGCGCGATTTCGTCGTAGCGCGGCAACACAAACGGTTCCGGCTGCGGGATGATGTTCTTTGTGTCGCTGCGCATACGTTCTCCTTATTTCATCGACCAGCCGTGGCTGACGATTACCGATTGTCCCGTCAGTGCCGACGATTCGAAGCCCGCGAGGAAAGCGACTGTATTCGCGACGTCTTCAACCGTCGTGAATTCGCCGTCCACCGTTTCCTTCAGCATCACGTTCTTCACGACTTCCTCTTCGCTGATGCCGAGCGCCTTGGCCTGCTCAGGAATCTGCTTGTCGACGAGCGGTGTGCGCACGAAGCCCGGGCACACCACGTTGGCACGCACGCCGCGCGGACCGCCTTCCTTCGCGACCACGCGCGCGAGGCCGAGAAGACCGTGCTTCGCGGTGACATAGGCCGACTTCAGCTTCGATGCTTCATGCGAGTGTACCGAGCCCATATAGACGATCGAGCCGCCGCGCTTGCTGTCGTACATGTGCTTGATGGCGGCTTTGGTGGTGAGAAACGCGCCGTCCAGATGGATGGCGAGCATCTTCTTCCAGTCGGAGAAGGCGTATTCCTCGATCGGCGCAACGATCTGAATGCCCGCGTTCGACACGAGCACGTCGATGCTGCCGAGTTCCTTCACTGCGCGCTCGATACCCGCGTTGACGGCTTCTTCATTCGTCACGTCCATCGATACGGCGATCGCCTTGCCGCCGCCTTCGACGATGCTCGACGCGACCTTCTGCGCATTCTCCAGATTCAGATCCGCAATCACGACGGCGGCGCCGAGGCTGGCGAGCTTGCGAGCGCATTGTTCGCCGATACCGCTTGCTGCACCCGTCACGAGCGCGACTTTGTTTTGCAGTGACATTGTGTGTTCCCTTGAAAAATGTGGAGAGCGTTAAACCGCGAGTTCGAGCGCGTCGTCATTCGACTTCTTTGCGCTCTGCGTTTCAGTTTGCGCAGGCGCGAGATAGTCGAAGGCGACTTCGCCGATATCGAGCGTGAGATTGGCGATCACATGCCGCGCACCGACCACGCGCTTCACGGGCAGATCGGCGATCGGCGCGAGTGCATGCGGATGCAGTTCGAGCGCGGCCGGACCGGTCCACGCGCCCAGCACCGTCACGTCGCGCAGATAGAAGCGCACGAGTTCGCAGATGCGCGCCGTGCCGTCGACATGTGGAATCACCTTCAGCAGATAGTTGGGCGTGTCGGCGAGCTTGGCGCGCTCGGCTTCGATATCGATCATGCGATGCTTGTAGCCCATCGTGCCCGTCGCGATGCGTTGCGTGCCGTAATCGAGCGTGCCGAGCAGCGTGTCGTTGCCGTCGACGCCCAATGTGGGACGCGCGAGCTTCTTCGGGAAGCCCCAGATTTCGCGGCCGCCGGCAATCGGGCCTTCGTCGTCGAGGTACATCGAATGCGTGTAGTTCGCGAGACGCCCTTCCATGTCGCGCACCGAAATCACCTGGCCACTTTCCGTGTAGTCGCCAAAACCCGACGAATCAGGCATGCGAATGAACTCGTAATGGACCAGCGCGTTTTCAGGCTTCAGCGGCTCCGGCACCACGGCGCGTAGCGCATCCATATCGGTTTCGTACGAAATGATGAAGTACTCGCGATTGAGAAAACGGAACGGCGGGCGAGGGTAGGCGGGATTGTGAACGGGCATCGCAAATGCGGATTGCCGGATCGATTTGATGTCCATGAACTTCCTCTTAGGCATTGGGCGTTGTTGGAGCACCGCGAATCTTAGAGCAAAAGTTTTTTCGGGATCACATTAATTTCCCCAATACACCGTTGGTCTGCACGCAACAGTGACGCGGCCCGTCAGGCATGGACGTTAAACCGTCAATCATTGTGAAAATCGGCATAACCTGTTTTCGTGAGCGAAATATCGATGACGCGAAAACGAAATACGGATGTCATGTATTTGATTGCTGGCAAGTCAGATATATCGGTAATCTGATGATTTGTGTTGTAGATAATCTGATGAGATTGATTCGTGAGCTAACCAATCGACTCACGCGAAAGGGGGGCGGCCGAATGGCTTTGTTCAGCCCTCGGCACGCAGGCGGCCGCAACCAAACGTTGGAGAAAAGTTTTTGATTTTGTTGCAGCGCGGCATGTGCAGGGATATACTAGGGTTATTACCTAGGGTGTTACCCGCACAAGGAGTCCGCCATGCAACAAGCTACGACCGCCGCTGTCCCGTCCACGAGCTGGCTTTCGCGTCTGCGCGAACTCGCTATCCGCGCCGTCGACTTGCACCTGCAGCACTGCGCGGTTCTCGCTGAAGCGTATCGCCGCTAAGCATTTGGCATAAAAAAGGGGAGTTCAGCTTGAACTCCCCTTTGTTCATCAGCGCGTCGCCGCGTCACGTTATGGCGCGCGGCGGTTGACGACGCTGTCGCCAGTCAGATACCGGCTTTTCGAGCCGCGAAGATCAGCCGCAGTCCAAGCGCCGCGATGGCGCCCGCCGCGATCCGGTCAATCCACGTTTTCGCGCGCAGATAAACCTCGCGCGGGCCCCGGCTCGAAAAGCACAGCGCGACGACCGTGTACCACCCGAACTCCACCGCGAACACCAGTGGCGGCAGCACCACGTAGCACCAGACGGGCGGATGCTGCGGCAACAGCGCGGCAAAAATACTGCCGTACCAGATCGCCGTCTTTGGGTTGCTGAGCTGCGTCGTCAATCCAATCCAGAACGACTTCTTCGCGCTGCGGCTGTGCGCTGCGCCGGTGTTGTCCATCGTAATCGGGCGAGCCGCGCCGCGCCAGATTTTCCACGCGATGTAGACCAGATACAAACCGCCCGCCACTTTCAATCCGATATACAGCCATTCGACGGCGACCAGCAGCGTATAAAGGCCGGCGAGCGCAAGGCCGCCAAAGAAAATCCCGCCGATGCCCATGCCCAGCGCGGTCGACAGCCCGTCGCCGCGAGACAGGCTGATCGAATTTCGCGCGACGAGAACGAAACTCGGGCCGGGAATCATCGCGCCCAGCAACAACGCGACGAGAATGGCGAATACAGCGGCGGATGCGGACATCGAACGGTCTCCTTGAGCGCGGCTTTCGGCGCGAGCGCCTGGCCAGGAACGTGTGCGTGCCGAAAGAATAGATGCAACGCGCAACCTCTGCAACGCGCCTGCCTGGCGCGCGCCGTTCAGTTCGGCCCGAGCGACTGCGACAGCGCGATCAGATTGACGGGCGCGAGCCGGATCATCCCGCCGCGTGGACTATCGATATCCGCGATCAGCGCGAACGAAAGCGCGACCACGATGGGCAAGATCAGCAGCACGCCATTGCGCCTGATCTGTCCACGCGTGCCATAGCCGATCAGCAGGTTGCAGAACAGGCCGATTCCCAGCATCAACGACCACGCGGCCAACGGAATGTGATTCCACCACGATGCCTGCGTATAGCCCTGCGTATTGATCACGTCGTTCATGCCGGACACGGCGAGCGCGATCACGGGCGTCTGCTTTTCTACGGCGACGTTGCGCACGGCCGTCCATAGATCGTTTTCTAGCTGGTTCGTCGCCGCGTTGATCCGCGCGACGCTGTCGTCGTCGTGCGCCAGATAGTAGCGGACGCGCTGATCGAGGTAACGGCGCAGCAAGGTCTGCACGCGCTGCGCATCGGTATCGGGCAGCAGTCCGGCGCGCAGGTATTCGGTGCCGATCGCGTTGGCTTCTTCTTCCTCGTAGTTCTTGCGCTGGTCGTAGCGGCTCACGGCCATCGAGAAGGTAAAACCGATCATCAGCGCGAGCAGTGTGAGCGTCGCGGCCTGCACCACGTTGAAGTCGTCGCGGATCTCGTCAGCGAGCTTGCGATGCCGGTGCGCCAGCATCGCGCCGGCAAACGCGCCAATCGACATGGCCACGAACGACAAGATGAACAGAAACAGCGGGTGGCTCATCAGGGAAGGCATCTGCACGTCTCCGGTTCGATTGCGGTCGGCAAAACGGAAGGGAACGGCCAAAACGTGGGTGCATGAACGCGCCATTGCGACGCTATTGTCCAATAGCGCCGCATCGCTCACAAGACGATCGTCGGGCAAATTGCTAGAGTGGCGCGATGGACGAAAACGAACGAATCAGGCACGCCGTGTCGTGGCTGCGCGAGGCCGATGGCATGCTGGTGACGGCCGGGGCGGGGATGGGCGTCGATTCAGGCCTGCCCGATTATCGCGGCGCAGAGGGTTTCTGGCGCGCGTATCCCGCGTTGAAGCAGCATCGGCTGACCTTTCAGGACATGGCGAATCCGCGCGTAATGGCGCTGCATCCGCGGCTTTGCTGGGGCTTCTATGGGCACCGGCTCGACCTGTATCGGCGCACGGTGCCGCATCGGGGTTTCGATATTCTGCTTCGTTGGGCAGAGGCGCTGCCGCGCGGCCTTGCTGTGTTCACCAGCAACGTCGACGGGCAGTTTCAGGCGGCGGGTTTCGACGCCGCGGCCATTGCCGAGTGTCACGGCTCCATTCACATGTTGCAATGCTCGGAAGTCTGCCACGATGGGCTATGGCCGGCCGCCGACGTGCAGCCCGTGGTCGACGAATCGACTTGCGAACTCGTGAGCGAGTTGCCGCGCTGTCCGAAGTGCGGCGCTGTTGCGCGGCCCAATATCCTGATGTTCGGCGACTATGACTGGATTGCGTTGCGCACCGAGCGGCAGGAGGCGCGGCTACAGGCGTGGTTGTCGAAGGTCGAGCGCCTCGTCGTGATCGAAATCGGCGCGGGCAAGGCGATACCGACCGTGCGTTACTTCAGCGAGCAAAACGGGCCGCGCGTGATCCGCATCAATCCACGCGATTTCGGCATCGCGCCGCACCATGGGATTGGGCTTGCACGAGGTGCAATCGACGGGCTTGAATTGCTCGATCGGTCAATGAAGGCATAGCGGACGGCGCTGTAACGGGCGCCGTCGCGTGTGCTCCTATATGCCGCACGGCTTACACGGCATCAGGTTGTGTGGTCCACGTCGGTTCGCGCTGACTGATGCGCCGTGTCGCAATGTGCGCCTGCTGCCTGCGGATAATCGAACGCGCCGCGCGGGCCAGCGCGAGATCGAGCGCGCCGCGCCAGTCTCTTGCAATGGACGTCACGACGACAGGCGTCGCATCGGGCGTCTGCACCTGCACCTGGCAGCGTTTGTCGAGTCCGCCGCGCGGGCCGTTGATGTCGGACATGCTGACGGTCGCCTTCGAAATCAGCCAGTCCATGCGGCGAAACACGAACCGGATGCGTTGGCGCGCGAAGCTGCGCAGACGGACGGCTTCACGGTCGCGGGACTTGAACAGGACTTGCATGAGACACCTCCTTCGTGGGTACGGCTCAAGAGTACGGTGAGGAGGCGGCAAGGAAAAAGCAGAAATAACGGAACGTCAGCTTCGGAAAAACCGAACTATCTTTCGTGAGGGCGAACGCGATCATGCATGTGCCGCGCTCAACACCTTTTGCGTCAACGGATGATGCCGCCCGCGCCGCGACATGATTGCGTGTATTTCCTCCTTCACTTCCGGCGAACGGCCGAGCCAGCGCAAGCCGCGATGCATGGGATCGTTGCGCTCGGCGCCAAACGCCGCGAGCGGAAACACGCCCATGCCGCGCGACGCGAACAGCGCCATCAATGCGCTGTCTTCAAACTCGCCCGCGACGCGTGGCCGGATGCCTTCCGCTTCGAACCAGCGGTCGAGGCGCGAGCGCAGCGACGAATGCCCCGTCGGCAGCAGGACGGGGAGCGACGCGAGGCATTGCGGAAAATGATCGACATGCGTTTTACGTACCACGGCGGCCGGCCCGTACCAGTCGATCGGCGAAGCGATCAGGCGCTCGCTGGATAGACGCAGGTTCGAGTTGTGCGGCGCGGGCTGGCTGGACAGCACGAGATCCAGATGGTGATGCGCCAGTTCCGCCAGCAGGTCTTCCGCTTCGCCTTCGTGACAGAGCAGCCGTAGCGAAGGTGTGTCCAGCACGCCAGCAAGAATGGCATGAACGGCGAGCTTCGAAATGCCGTCCGTCAAGCCCACCGCAAAGCGTGCGACAGTCCCGCTCGCCGCTTCGCGCACTTCGTCATGCAACGCGCGTCCGATCTGGAAGATTTCTTCCGCGCGCGCATACGCCGCCTGTCCTGCTTCCGTCATCGCGACGCCGCGTCCCGCGGGCTTCAGCAGTTGATGTCCGAGCGATTTTTCGAGCTCGCGCACCTGCGCGCTGATGGTTTGCACCGCCATGTCGAGCCGCTCGGCGGCGCGTGCGAACCCGCCTTCCTTCACGACGACCCAGAAATAGTGCAAGTGCCGGTAATTGAGCATGCGTGGCCTCATTTCGGAAAAACCGAACCAACTGTCAGCTTATCACTGGTTTTTTCGATCGTTAATCCAGGCGACTATACTTTCCACAGGCTGTGACCCAGTAATCAGCCGTTTTCATCTCAACCGGACAACGACGCTCGCAAATGGAATCCTTACTGACCCTGGCCGCCGATCCCGCTGCGTGGGCTGCACTCGTGACGCTCGTCGTAATGGAGATCGTGCTTGGCATCGACAACCTGATCTTCATTTCGATTCTGAGCAACAAGCTCCCCGAAGCGCAACGCGCGCGCACGCAGCGTATCGGCATCATGCTGGCGCTGGTGATGCGGCTTGGCCTGCTGGGCACCGTCGCGTGGATCGCGCAGCTCACTCAGCCGGTGTTTTCCGTGTTCGATCACGCGTTTTCGTGGCGCGACCTGATTCTGCTCGCGGGCGGTCTGTTCCTGGTGTGGAAGGCCACGCGTGAAATGCACCATCACGTCAGCCACGACGCCGACACGCACACGAATGCTGCGATGGGCGTCGGCGGCCTGACGGTGACGGCTGCCATCGGCCAGATCCTGCTGCTCGACCTCGTGTTCTCCGTCGACAGCATCATTACCGCGGTCGGCATGACGGATCACCTGCCCATCATGTTCATTGCAGTGATCGCTGCTGTCACGGCGATGTTGTTCGCGGCTCGCCCGCTGTCGAAGTTCATCGAGCGTAATCCGACCATCATCACGCTTGCGCTGAGCTTCCTGCTGGTGATCGCGATGACGCTGATTGCAGAAGGTTTTGGTTCGCACGTGCCGAAGGGCTACATCTACACGGCCATGGCGTTCGCAGGTTTTGTCGAAGGCATGAACATGATGGCGCGGCGCAGAAAGGACAAGCGCGAGCACAAGGCGGCTGTTTTGGCAGCGGAGCGTGAAGCCGGCTCCTAAACAAGGTCTGAAAGGCGCGGACGAACGGTTCGGCTTTCTCGAACTGAACCGAAGCGGACTGAAGCGGACTGACAGAAGTATCGGGGCGGTTGAACGCCGCCCCGAACGGCAGCATACAAAGGTATGAACGTTACGAAAGGAGCAACGCAATGAAGTGCCCCGTTTGCAAGACCCCCGATCTGCTGATGACCGAACGTCAGAACATCGAGATCGACTATTGCCCGACATGCCGTGGCGTATGGCTCGATCGCGGCGAGTTGGACAAGCTGGTGGCAAACCAGATGCAGGACACGCCCGAACCGGACAACAGAAGCAATCAGGTCGAGCGCGATGGGCGCCACGGCGACCGCGACGGCCATCATGACCAGCAGTGGGGGCGGCGCAACGATTCTTACCACGGCGATCAGCGCAAGCACTACGATCCGCGCCGCAAGAAGAAGTCACTGTTCGATATGTTCGACTTCGATTGACCTGCATGCATCCTGAGCGCGCGCCGCGCGGGCCACGTTCAACGACACGATGCCCGAGCGGCTGCGCCGCGATCCAAACGTCGATCGGACGCTTTATAGTATTACTATAATAGACAGCGATCCGGTTGCACCCCATCGTCGCACCGCGTAAGCAAGCGCCCCGCGACACCCCGATCCGTTTTTTCGTATCTGCCTAAAACGTGGGACAGCGCGGGATCGGCACGAAGATTCCGTCGCCAGCGGCCTTACGTTTATCGACACGAACGTCGGGAAAACGCTAATCGAAAGCGCGCGGCGTCAAACATATAGTTTGGCTATAAGTAAAAGTCAGACGCGCGAAATGCGACCCCGCCGATGCTCCGGGGCATACGCGGCGCGCAGGATGTTCGCCACGAGCGCGCATCTGTGCCGGAAGCCGTCCGGACTGTGATTTCCAGATTGACCGTCAGTTGCAGGTTTGCAGCAAGAGTTGGCGCAAAGCGTTCGTTGTCGCGTCATGGCTGTCGTCGCGCACACGAAAAAGCAGCGCCTGGAAAACAACCACATCGGAGACAACACATGAAAGTCGCCACGCGTCTGATCGCCGGCATGCTTGTTGGAGCGGCGCTCACCGTTGCAGCGAGCGTCAGCTTCGCCGGGGACAAGCAGATCACCTTGGGTTTCTCGCAGGTCGGCGCCGAAAGCGCATGGCGCACTGCGAATACCGTGTCCGTGAAAACGTCGGCAAAGGACGCCGGCATCAACCTGAAGTTCTCGGACGCGCAGCAGAAGCAGGAGAACCAGATCAAGGCGATCCGCTCGTTCATCGCGCAGAAAGTGGACGTGATCGCGTTCTCGCCCGTGGTCGAGTCCGGTTGGGAACCCGTACTAACGGAAGCGAAGAACGCGAAAATCCCCGTGATTCTCACTGACCGTTCGATCGACGTGAAAGACAAGTCGCTTTACGTGACGATGATCGGCTCGGATTTCCTCGAAGAAGGCCGCCGCGCGGGTAAATGGCTCGAAGAGCGTTACAAGGACGATAAAGGCCCGATCAACATCGCCGAACTGCAAGGCACGGTCGGCTCGGCGCCCGCAAACGACCGGCACGCGGGCCTGATCGAAGTGATCAAGAACGATCCGAAGTTCAAGATCATCGCGTCGCAAAGCGGCGACTTCACGCTCGCCGGCGGCAAGCAGGTGATGGAAGCGTTTGCCAAGACCTACGGCAAGCAGATCAACGTGGTCTACGCGCATAACGACGATATGGCCCTCGGCGCGATCCAGGCGATGGAAGAAGCGGGCATCAAGCCCGGCAAGGACGTGAGCGTGGTGTCGTTCGACGCGACCAAGGGCGGCTTCGAAGCGATGATCGCGGGCAAGATCAATGTCGACGTCGAATGCAGCCCGCTGCTCGGGCCGCAACTGATGACGGCCGTGAAGGACGTGGTCGCGGGCAAGCAGTTGCCCAAACGCATCGTGACCGACGAGACCGTGTTCCCGATGAACGTCGCCGCGCAGATTCTGCCGCAGCGCAAGTATTGAGCGGCTGAGTCGCTGTCCAGATCCGGCGTGCCTCGACAAGAGGTGCGCCGGATTTCCATAACTTGATTGCCTGACGGTGCCTGTGTCACTCATATGGCCGCACAACCGCTATTCGAAACCATCGGCATCAGCAAGACGTTTCCCGGCGTGAAGGCGTTGTCGGGCGTCGACTTCCGGCTTTTCCCCGGCGAAATCCATTCGTTGATGGGCCAGAACGGCGCGGGTAAATCCACGCTCATCAATGTGCTCACGGGCGTACACGAGCAGGACGCGGGCGAAATCCGCCTCGCGGGCGAAACCGTGCGTTTCGCCACGCCGCTCGAAGCCGAAGCCGCGGGTATCCAGACGCTGTATCAGGAAATCAATCTCTGTCCGAATCTCTCCGTGGCGGAGAATATCTTCGCGGGCCGGCAACCGAAGCGGCGCGGCGCGATCGACTGGAAAGCGATCCACCTGCGTGCCGAGGAGGCGCTTGCCGAACTGAACGTATCGCTCGATGTCACGAAGTCGCTCGATGCGTATCCGATCGCCGTGCAGCAGATGGTCGCGATTGCGCGCGCGATGTCAGTGAAGGCGCGCGTGCTGATTCTCGACGAGCCGACCTCGAGTCTCGACGACGGCGAAGTCGCGCGGCTTTTCGACGTGCTGCGCAACATCCGGCAAGCGGGCATCGCGATCCTGTTCGTCACGCACTTTCTCGAACAGACGTACGCGATTTCCGACCGCATCACCGTGATGCGCAACGGCGAGCGCGAGGGCGAATATCTCGCGAAAGATCTGCCCGTCGAACAGCTTGTCGCGAAGATGGTCGGCCATAACCGGATGACGGAGCGCCTCAAAGGTGGCGCGCCCGATACGCCGCAGCAGCGCGCGGGCGCGGCGCCATTTCTGTCGATGCAAGGCGTCGCGCGGCGCGGCGTGATGAATCCCATCGATCTCGACGTGCAGCCTGGGCAAATACTCGGGCTCGCGGGATTGCTCGGTTCGGGCCGGACGGAAACCGCGCGGTTGGTGTTCGGCGTCGACAAGGCGGACGCGGGCACGATCAACGTCGACGGCAAGAACGTGAAGCTCAGTTCGCCGCACGATGCGGTGCGGCACGGCATCGGCTATTGCCCGGAAGACCGTAAGAAGGAGGGCATCGTCGCCGCGCTGTCGATCCGCGAGAACATCATCCTCGCGCTACAGGCGCGGCGTGGCTGGCTGCGCATGATTAGCCGCAAGAAGCAGCGCGAAATCGCCGACACGTATATCGAGCGGCTCGGCATCAAGGCGCACGACGCCGAGCAGCCGATCGGCCTGCTGTCGGGCGGCAATCAGCAAAAGGTGGTGCTCGCGCGCTGGCTCGCCACCGAACCGAAGATGCTGATTCTCGACGAACCCACACGCGGCATCGACGTCGCCGCGAAATTCGAGATCATGGACCGCGTGCTCGCGTTATGCGCAAGAGGTCTGGCGATCCTGTTCATTTCGTCCGAAGTGGGCGAGGTGGTGCGCGTGAGCCATCGCATCGCGGTGCTGCGCGACCGGCGCAAGATCGCCGACGTGACGGGCAGTGCCGTATCGGAAGATCAGGTCTACCGGCTGATCGCAGGGGGAAGTGAATGAAGCAGATTCAGGCGGTGCTCAGGCATCAGCTGGTGTGGCCCGCGTTGACGCTGATCGCGCTATTCGCCATCGACGTCGCGCACCGCGCGAATTTCCTGTCGATCGCGCTGCTCGACGGCCATCTGTTCGGCGCGCCCATCGACATTCTCAATCGCGCCGCGCCGCTCGTGATCGTGTCGCTCGGCATGACGCTCGTGATCGCGACGCGCGGCATCGACATTTCCGTCGGCGCGATCGTCGCGATTGCAGGCGCGGCAGCCGCCGTCGTGCTCGCCGACGATCCGACGCGCATCGGCACCGCGCTCGGCGCGGCGCTCGCCGTCGGCGTGCTGGCGGGTATCTGGAACGGCATGCTGGTCGCGTTCGTCGGCATGCAGCCGATCATCGCGACGCTGATCCTGATGGTGGCGGGGCGCGGCGTCGCGCAACTGCTGACGGGCGGGCAGATCATCCCGATCGGCGCGCCGGGCTATCTGGTGTTCGGTGGCGGCTATCTGGCGACCGTGCCTTGCTCGGTATGGATCGCGCTCGGCGTGACAGCCGCGACGGCGCTGCTTGTCAATCGCACGGCGCTCGGTCTCTTTATCCGCGCGATCGGCGTCAATCCCGTCGCGACGCGGCTGGTCGGTCTGCGCTCGGGCGCGATCGTGTTCAGCGTGTATGTGTTCTCGGGCCTGACGGCGGCCATCGCCGGCATTCTCGCCAGTTCGAACGTGCGCAGCGCGGACGGCAACAACGCGGGCCTGCTGCTCGAACTCGATGCGATTCTGGCCGTGACGCTCGGCGGCACGTCGCTGCTCGGCGGACGGTTCAGTCTCGCGGGCACCGTGCTCGGCGCGCTCATCATCCAGACGCTCACGTACACCACGTACTCGATCGGCGTGCCGCCCGAAGCGACGCTCGTCGTAAAGGCCATCGTCGTGCTGTTCGTCAGCGTGATCCAGTCGAGCGTCGCGCGCGCGATGCTCGTTCGACAGTTGCTGCGCGCATTCGCATTCGTGAAGACGAAACCGCTTACGGGAACGCCCCAATGAACAACATGCTCGGCCGTCTGCTCGATCCGCGCACGCTGCCCATCGTCGTCACCGTCGTGCTGTTTGCCGTGCTGTTCGGCTTCGGCTCGGTGATGTACACGGGCTTTTTCTCGTTGCAGGTGTTGCTCGGGCTGCTCGTCGACAACGCGTTTCTGCTGATCGTCGCGATCGGCATGACGTTCGTGATCGTGTCGGGCGGCATCGATCTGTCCGTCGGCTCCGTCGTCGCGCTGACGACGATCCTCTGCGCGATCTGCGCGGAGCGCCTGCACTGGCCCGTGTGGGTCATTGCGCCGCTGGTGCTCGCGTTCGGCGCGCTGTACGGCGCGGCGATGGGCGCGCTGATCCACTTCTTCCGTCTGCAGCCGTTCATCGTCACGCTGGCGGGCATGTTCCTCGCGCGCGGCGCGTGCTTTCTGATCACCACGCAGTCGATCACGATCAACGAGTCGACCTTCCATGCGATGGCGGGCTTCAGCGTGCCTATCGGCGGCGGCTCGCTGACCTCGGGCGCATTGATCGCGTTGCTGACGCTAGCGGTGGCGATCTTCGTCGCGCACTTCACGCGCTTTGGACGCAACGTGTACGCGCTCGGCGGCAACGAACGTTCGGCGCTGCTGATGGGCTTGCCCGTCGCGCGCACGCGCATCGGCGTGTATGCGTTGAGCGGTTTCTGTTCGGCGCTCGGCGGCTTCGTGTTCACGCTGTACGTGCTGTCGGGTTACGGCTTGCAGGCGCAGGGCATGGAACTCGATGCCATTGCCGCGACCGTGATCGGCGGAACGCTGTTGACGGGCGGCGTCGGCTATGTGATCGGCTCGGTGTTCGGCGTCGGCATTCTGGGCACGATCCAGACGCTGATTACCTTCGACGGCACGCTCAGTTCATGGTGGACGCGTATCGTGATCGGCGCGCTGCTGTGCGCGTTCTGCCTGCTTCAACGGATCATTGAGCGGCATGCGGCGCGGCGCAAATCGGACGGCACGGGCCTCGGCGCCAACGTAACGAAGTCCACCGACAAGACCGCGCCGACACACGGTACAAACACGATCGATCTGGCGAAGATGACTCCGACGACGTTGAAGCAGTCGTGAGCGTATCAGCTGACTGACGGCAACGCTGCGTCGTCGATCTGCGTACGCGCATGGCGCCGCGCCGCGCCCGGCGTCACGCCGACGATGCGCTTGAACGCGCGGCTGAACGCGGCGTCGGAGTCGTAGCCCAGGCGCAGCGCAAGCTCCAGCAGCGATGCATCCGTTTCCTGCAATTGCGTGAGTGCTGCCTGCATTTTCCAGCGCACCGCATAGCGCATCGCGGGTTCGCCGACCAGTTGCGTGAAGCGCGCGGAAAACGCCGAGCGCGACATGCCGACGCTGTCGGCCAGTGCCGCCACCGTCCAGTTGCTCGACGGATCGCGATGAATCATCGCGATCGCACGGCCGATCTGCCGGTCGCGCAACGCGCCGAGCCAGCCCGTCTGCGCGGCGGGCGCATGCGCGATCCACGCCCGCACGGCCTGAATCACGAGGATGTCGGCGAGCCGCGTGATGACCGTTTCGCCGCCCGCGTTCAGTTGCTGCGCTTCGGCTGCGATGAAACGCAACGTGCTCTGTATCCATTCCATTTCAGGCGACTGCCACGTGTCGACGCGAATCAGCGCCGGCAGCAGGCCGATCAACCGTTGCGCGGCAGGGTGATCGAAGCGCACGAGCGCGCAGATCATCGTGGTCGGCGCGCCGCCTTCGCCATGACGAAGAATTTCGTAGCGGTTGCTGACGGCTTCGCGCGGCAGATCGAACAGCTTGCCGGCGGGGACGCCCGCTGCGCTCATCAGCCGATGCCCCGCGCCGTGCGGCACGAGCGCGAGATCGCCGGGGCGCAGCACGCAACGCTCGGCGCCGTCCACTTCGAGCAGACATTCGCCTGACGTCACCACATGGAACATCATCGAGCGCTCGAACGGCGGCAGTTCGAGCGCCCAGGGCGCCGTGAACTCCGAGCGGCAATAGAAGGTGCCACTCATGCGCAGAAAGTGCAGCGCTTCGCCGAGTGGATCACCGGATTCGGGCAGTTCGTTCATGCAGGCAGTCTAGGCGGCAGAGGATGTTCGTCCAAGCGTTTGGACGAATGATCAAGAATGGAGGATATCGGATCATTGTCCGTCCAGAAGCGCGTCGCTATTCTGGATTCACGGTCGCCGCACGTTGCGGCCTTCAGACGGAGGTGATCCATGAAAGCAGACGCGATTCTCGTGCTGGGCAGCACGGGCAAGACAGGCCGCCGCGTGGTGGAACGGCTCACGGCGCGCGGCGCCGACGTACGGCACGGTTCGCGCTCCGGCACGCCGCCTTTCGACTGGGCGGACCGCGCGACTTGGGCGCCGTCGCTGAAAGGCGTGAAGGCCGTCTACATCAGTTACTTCCCGGACTTGGCCGTCGACGGCGCTGCCGACGACATCCAGGCGTTCACCCATCTCGCCGTGCAAAGCGGCGTGCGCCGCCTCGTGCTGCTGTCGGGACGCGGCGAGACGGAAGCCCAACGCTGCGAAGATATCGTGCGCGAGTCGGGTGTTCAATGGACGTTGCTGCGCGCGAGCTGGTTCGCGCAGAACTTCAGCGAGGCGCATTTTCTGGAGCCGATACTCGCGGGCGAACTGGCGTTGCCTGTCGGCGATATCGGCGAACCGTTCGTGGATGCCGACGATATCGCCGAAGTCGCCGTCGCCGCGCTTACGGACGAAGGCCACGCGGGCCAGCTATACGAACTAACGGGCCCGCGCTTGTGGAGCTTCGCCGACGCAATCGCACAGATCGCCAGCGCCACCGGACGGCCGATCCGCTTCACGCGCGTGACGATGCCCGAGTACGTCGCTGCGCTCGAAGAAGCACAACTGCCGCCCGACATGATCGGCCTGATCCGCTATCTGTTCACGGAAGTGCTCGACGGGCGCAACGCTTCCGTGCAGGACGGCGTGCTTCGCGCGCTCGGGCGGCGTCCTCGCGAGTTCGGCGACTACGTGCGTGCGACAGCGACGACGGGCGTCTGGACGCCAGGTGTCGAAGACAGCGCGCCTAGCTTCTGATTGAGCCAGTACGCGTACGACACCTCGATGTTTTCCTGAAGCGCGATCAGGTTCGTGGTCTGATCGATCAGCAGTTGCCCGATCTGCGCGACCAGGTTGAACTCCTGCTCGACCAGTTTCGTCACCGTGTTGGCGCCGCGAATCTCGGCGCGCTCGCGGTTCCATGCGGCCCAGCCTTGCATCCAGGCTTGCTGTTGCAGCGTCAGACGCTCGACGACGGCCTGCTGCATCTGGACCAGTTCGCCCCAGGTGTGCAGGTCCATGCCGAAGGCGAGCAGCCGCGCGGTGTCGATGCTGTTGGTCGCCGAACGGGCGGCCCACCCGCCCAACAGCACGGGCATCTTCAGCGTGTCCTGGACGGCGGCGGCGCGCGCGGCGGGCGCGGTTTTCTGCACCGCTTCCGCGGCGGTCACGGCCGCGCTAGCGACAGCCGTGGCTCTCGATGTAGACGTTTGCTCCGCAGGCGCGGGCATGAGGGTCATTTCGTTCATGGCAGGCTCGTCAGGTAAGAGGAAGGGTCAGCCGCCAAGCCGGCTCAGCATGCTGTGCAGCGCCTTGATCTGGATTGCATCGCGCGAATAGTAGTCGGGCTGTTCGGGGTCGTCGCTCGTGTAGCCCCACCAGTCCCAGCAGCCGTCCGGGTTTTGCAGTCCACCGCCGTCGGCGCCCGTCGCCTGCGGATACAGCACGATGATGTCGTTGCTGTCGGCGAGTTCGTTGTAGCCCGTCGTCGTGATGTAGCGGTTGCCGTAGGGCGCCTGGTTCGTCACGTCGGCGCGTCCGAATACGTAGTTCACGTAGCTGTAGCCCTGCTTGCAGCCGTGCAGCACGACATGCACGCGCGCCGGCGCGCCTTCCTCGACGGCGCGCGGCACGTACGCATAGCCGAACTCGCCCATGCTCGCGCGCGCTTCGCCGCCGAAGAATTCGGTTTGATCGAAGCGCAGCAGACGGCCGCTCGTTTGTGGCGCGGGCGCCTTCAGGCCGTCGTAGATGTGATGCAGGATTCGATGCGACTGCATGAAGCCGCCCTGGTTGATATAGGGCGGCTGGTTGGTGTCGAGTAACGAATCTTCGGGATTGTCGGTGACGATCGAGTGGCCGGCGGGCACCGTGTCGTCGAACAGGATGTCGTCGGACGCGACGCCGAGCAACTCGTAGAAACGGTGCGTACACTTCACGACCTCGGAATACACGACGGTATCGCGCGAACCCGTGAAGAGATAGACGCGGTCGCCTTTGAGATTCGACAGCGGGTCGATTGCACCCGCCTGCGCGGTGTCGTGCGCGAGTTGCGCGAGGCGCGGCGCGCTTGGTCCCGTCTGCGGCGTGAGCGGGCTCATGCAGATGTATTCGGCGCTTTGAACATTGGCGTCTTCGGCCAGCGGCGCCGCGCCGCGAAACGATTCGGAGCAGCGAAACGGTCCGCCCGCAATCACGCCGACGCCCGCAAAGCTCGCGGAATGCGCGAGGTGCAGTTGCACCGTCATGAATGCGCCTGAAGACAAACCGGAAATGGAGCTTTCGCCTTTCTTGACGTTGTAATTGCGCAGTTGAACGATGTCGTTCGCCATTGAATAGTCCCCCGTACGAATAGCGCAGCCGCGATGATGCCCATCGCAACCGGTCAGGTGTGTGACACGCAGAAGTCGCCTTATCGACCGCTCGATGCGGTACTTCGAAATCGAAGTTCTATTGGTATAGGCGACGTTGCGCAGTGCAGCAAGCGCTTTTTTATGAAGATTGCGCGACGATATCCGGCTTAGCCTGGCGGCATAAAAACCCATGCTGCGTGCATTCGATCGACGCGTAGCGCATCATGCTTTAGCACCCACGTTCACTACTGAGCAGCGACAGGCTTGCCCAACGCATCCTTGACGCGCGTATGCAACTGCGTGCGGATTTCCTCGATGACGGGCGCGGGCAACGGAATGTAGTCGAGTTCCTGCGCCGTTTGATGTCCATTCGTAAACGCCCATTCGAAAAAGCTGAGTGCTTCCTTCGTGTGATCGGGCTTGTCCTGCGTCACGGGTATCAGCACGAAGGTCGCGCCCATCACGGGCCATGCGTCCTTGCCCGGCTCGTTCGTGAGAATGCTGACCAGCGAGGTCGACCAGTCAGCGCCGAGCGCAGCCGCGTTGAACGCCTCGGGTCCTGGCTGCACCGACGCGCCCGACGCGTTTTTCATCGCGGTGTACGCAATATGGTTCTGCTTCGTGAAGTCCCACGCGACATAGCCGATCGAGCCGGGCAGATAGCGCACGTAAGTGGCGACGCCTTCGTTGCCCTTGCCGCCAATGCCGCGCGGCCAGCGAACGGACGTGCCTTCGCCGACCTTGGTTTTCCATTCGGGGCTGACCTGCGACAGATAGTGCGTCCAGATGAGCGTCGTGCCCGAGCCGTCGGCGCGACGGATCACGGCGATGGCGAGATCGGGCAGCGTCGCTTTCGGATTCAGCGCGACGATGGCCGGGTCCTTCCAGTTCGTGATCTTGCCGAGGTAGATGTCGCCGAGCACCTGGCCCGACAGCGTCAACTCGCCAGGCTTGATGCCCGGAATATTGACGACGGGCACCACGCCGCCTATCACGGTCGGAAACTGGACGAGACCGCTCCTGCTCAATTCGCTCTCGGTCAACGGCGCATCGGAACCGGCGAAGTCCACCTGCTTCGCGAGTATCTGCTTGACGCCTTCCGTCGATCCGACGCCTCGATAATGAACGCTGCCGCCGCCGGATTTCTTGTAGCCGTCCGCCCATGCGGTGTAGATCGGCGCGGCGAAGGTGCTGCCTGCGCCCGTGATATCGGCGGCGTGAGCGTTGATCGTCACGAAGGTGGCAAGCAGGGCAATCCACGTTGGGATGGTTCTCACGATAGCCTCACGGTCGTTGGTGTTCGGATCGTTGGGTGATGGCCGGTCCAGCCGCGCGTTGTCGACTGTGAAGGATTGATGTCGACGAGTGGCATTGCCGTGCATCTGATTAGAGGACGGCGGTGTGCGTGATGCAAATTGAATCGGCCTATCGCAAACCCGCATGCAGGTTTGGTCTGCGGCAGTTGGCAATGGTCAGAGGAGAGCAGCGTCGAGTGGGCGAACGGGTGCCGCGCGTTGATGTTTTCAGGCGAATTGCATGCGGCTAGCGGTCGCATTACGGCGCTGCTCCCGCGTCCGTTCGCCGCGTCAGGCTCGACGCGCTCACGCAGCGGATTTTTCATGCGGTATGCTGATTCGCGATCAACAATGCGTTGACCTGTGCCTCATTTCCCGGAGATTGTGGCTATGGGCTTGCTGAGCCGGCTGTTTCATCGCGATTGCTCATCCGTGCCGCCGATGGCAGCCGCGCGCATCGACGAGGCGATCGGGCGCATTCTCACGATTCATCCGCGCATCGCCGTCGCGAGCCGCTATCGGCATCGGCTAAAAGAACCGATTGCCGCCACGCTCGACTATGCGGACGAACTGATGGCGTCGCTGCCCGCCACGCTCGATGCGAGCGCCGACGCGTGGGCCGGCAATCCGAGCCTGCGCGCATTCTTCGCGACCCCCGACGATATCGCCGATACCTTCGGCCGCTCGCAGGAGGTACGCGCTTTCTTCGAATCGAATCCCGACGCCGTCGATGTGCATGGCACGCTCGGCATGGCCTTGAACGAGCGGCACGTGCTGGGCGTCGCGCTGGACGGCGACACGCTGCATCACGACGTCGCGCAAACCACGCTGAGTTTCAGCGACCACCGCGTGAGGGTCTGCGGGCGCACGGAAACATCGCTTCGCGAAGAAATCGAGCGCAGACTGATCGATCAACTGGCGCTCGAAGGGCTGTCGATGCTGGCGGCCACGCGCGCCGCGCGGCTCGCGCGCGGGCGCGAGCTGATGCAGGAGCGCGTTGCGCTGCTGCATCGCGGCGGCACGGGGTTGGCTTCTGTCGCGGGCGGCGGCGCCGCTGTCGAAGCGAGCGAACTCGCGCATGTGCAGACGCAGATCGCGCAGAACGCCGAGAGCCTCGCCGCGCTCAGAGTGCCGACCGATGTCATCGAACACGAACTCGAAGGCATTTGCGAGGTGTTCGGCAAGCCGGCGGATTACGTCTACATCAAGAGCCGGCACATCCGCATCGATATGATGAACGTGGTTCAGGAAGGCGAGACGAAAGGGGGCAGCGATATCGAGTTTCACTTCGTTCGTGTTCCCGGCGTCACGCCGCAGATGCGCGCGTTTGCGCTGGTTCGCTTTCGGCGCTCCGAATTGCCGCCTGGGGGATTGCATATCGACGCCGCCATGCGCGCGCTTTAAGATCGACAGGATGTCGCGGTCTTTAGCGGTCTTCAGCGAAGCGGAGGAATCCAATAATGAAGGGCTATCTGGTTTCATTGGCCGCAGCCGCATGCGTTGCCGTTTCTCTGGCGCCGTTGCAACAGGCTGTCGCGCAACCGTCGGCCTTGAAGCCGATGCAGGACGCGCAACGCAAGGCCGAGCAAAAGGCGCGCGAGGCAAAGAAGGAGGACGAGCGGGCTCAAGCCCCTGACGAAGCGCAAAAGCAGGAAGGCGCGAAGCCGGCATCATCACCTTGATGGGCGCCGTTTCAGTTTTTGCGGTGGTCACGTTCAGCGTTGTGCAATTCGCATCGTTGCGACGCTTGCGGAAACCCGACATCGCGCGTGGAAAGTCATAAACTGTTCGCATACACCGAACTGCTGTTGAGGGACCCGCAGAAGTTGTCACCGGCTTTTTCAACCTTGTGTGCTTTGTACGATGGACTGACTTTCGATGAGGAGAACGTCGTTATGGCTGAGCTTTGGGTTGCCAATATCGAAGACAACACGACCGACGAGGAAATCAAAACCTTCCTGTGCCACTACGGGTTTCCGCCGTTCGATTCGATCCGGCGCGTCGAAGGAACGGGCGAACGTCCCGCTGTCGTGCTCGAGTTCAATGACGTCGGCGCGCACGTGTTGCAGAGTCTGCAGCCGCGCGTTCACAACATGTTCTGGAAAAGCCGCACGCTGACGGTCCAGGTCGTGCCCACGCGGGACGAGTCCTGAAGCCGGTGCGGTCCATGCTCGGCATGGGCCGCTAGCCGAACCGACACGACGGTCACAGGAGACGAGCGATGCCTGAATTGAAGAACGAAAAGAACAGCGTACGCGGCGGACAGTCGAATGGCGCGCGTGAGCGTACTAAAGCGCCGGGACAATTGAAGAACAAGGAGTATGAAAAAGAACTCAAGTCGCTTCATATCGAACTGGTGAAACTGCAGGAATGGGTCGTGCAAACGGGCGCGAAGGTCTGCGTGATCTTCGAAGGACGCGATGGCGCAGGCAAGGGCGGCACGATCAAGGCGATCACGGAACGCGTCAGCCCACGCATTTTTCGGGTCGTCGCGCTGCCGGCGCCGACGGACCGCGAGAAATCGCAGATGTACATCCAGCGCTATCTTCCGCATCTGCCTGCCGCGGGCGAGATCATTCTGTTCGACAGAAGCTGGTATAACCGCGCGGGCGTCGAACGGGTGATGGGATTCTGTACGGAAGAGCAGGTGCAGAATTTTTTCAAGGCCGTCCCGCTGATCGAGCACGCCATCATTCAGTCGGGCATCATTCTGCTGAAGTACTGGCTCGAAGTCAGCGAGGAAGAGCAGACTCGCCGTCTCGAAGCGCGCATTACCGACGAGCGGAAGATCTGGAAACTGTCGCCGATGGATCTGCTGTCGTATAGCCGCTGGTACGACTACTCGCGCGCGCGGGACGATATGTTCGCGGCGACCGATTCCGACCAGACGCCGTGGCACGTGGTGCGCTCCGACGACAAGAAACGCGCGCGTCTGAACCTGATCACGCATCTGCTCGACAGCATTCCGTACGAGACGATGCCGCGCCCGAAGATCAAGCTGCCGAAGCGGAAAAAGGCGGAGGGATATCGCCCGAGCGACCGGCCAATCCGTTATGTGCGGGAGAAGTTCTAAAGGCTATCGGCGCATCGCGTAGCGCACCCATTCGTCGCGCGAGAGCAATCGGCTCTCGCGCGATTTCATTTGGCGTCCTCGGCTTTGCCGCGCAGCAGCGCTTCGGGGTGTCGCTGCAAATAGTCCGACAGCGCGCGGAAGGACGCGGCCGTGCGCGCAAGCTCGCGAACCGCGTCGCTCGTGTCCTGTTGCAATGCCGAATCGGGCTGCAGCGCGGTGTTCGCGGTATCGAGCGTCGCCTGCGCTGCCGTCAGCGCGCTCTTCGCTTGCGGCACCACTTGCGTGTTGAGGTTGCGCATCAGCTGCGCGGTGTTGGCGAGCGTCTGTTGCGCGTTCTTGCCGATCTGTTCGAGCGGCAGGCTGTCGAGACGCGCCACGATCCGGTTGAGCGACTCCTGCAGCGATTGCAGGCCGCTCGGCGTGGTCGGCAGTTCGGGTGGCGTGCGGTTCCAGTCGATAGAGGCTTTCGGCGCGCTCGGGAAGAAGTCGAGCGCGATATACAACTGGCCTGTGATCAGGCTGCCCGTCTTGAGTTGCCCGCGCAAGCCGCGTTCGACGAGGAAATCGGCCAGCGCTCTTGGGTTGTCCCCGAGACGGCCGCCTCTCGGCTCCGACACATAACGCGACGTGAAGCGCTCAGGATAGAGCTTGACCTCGACGGGAATGCTGATCTGCCTCGTGGCGGGATCGAAGCGCGTGTAGATCGCCGACACTTCGCCGACCGTGATGCCGCGAAAATCGACGGGCGCGCCGACCACGAGGCCGCGCACCGAACCCTGGAAATTGAACACGTAGGTCTCGACGATCCGGTCGTGCTGCTTCATCGCATCGGCGCGCGTGGCGAAGAGCGGGAACAGCGCTTTCGCGTCCGCTTCGGGGCGATCAAGCGAGGCGGTCGGCGTCTCGAACGCGAGGCCGCCGACGAGGATCGACACCACCGACTGCGTATTGACCTGCACGCCTTCCGTGCCGAGCGTCACGTCGATGCCGCCTGCCTGCCAGAAGCGTGAATCGCTGTTCACATAGCGGTCGTACGGCGCGTTGATGAACACGTGCAGCGTGACGCCGCCGCCGTCCTTGTCGAGATCGAACGACGTCACCTGTCCGACCTGCAGGCGCCTGAAATAGATGGGCGTGCCGACATCGACCGAGCCGAGGTCGGCTGCTTTCAGCACGAACTCGCGCCCCGGCACGTCGCTCGCGAATACGGGCGGAATCTCGAGCCCTGAGTAGTCGCGCCGCTCCTGCTTCGCGTGGCCGATATCCATGCCGATGAACGCGCCCGACAGCAGCGTACTGATGCCCGACACGGTGCCGCCGGCGATGCGCGGCCTCACAACCCAGAAGCGGGTGTCGTCGACGAGCATGTCGGTGGCGTCGCGCGTGAGTTCGGCGGTCGCGATGACGTTTTTATAGTCTTTCGACAGCGCGACTTTCTTCACGACGCCGATATCGACGTCCTTGAACTTGATCTTGGTCTTGCCCGCTTCGAGTCCTTCGCCCGTTCTGAAGCTGATCGTGATCGTCGGACCCTGCGACATCACCGCCTGCACCGCAAGCCAGATGCCGACCAGCACGGCCACGATGGGCACGAGCCAGATCCACTGGATCCGCCAGCGCTTGCGCGGCACGGTGACGGCTTCAGGTTGCTCGGGCGGGCGGCTCATGACGGTCGCCTCGTGTTGCGGGTGAGCGGTTTACAGGGGAGGGCGAAGTCGCTCATTTCGCGCTCTGCGCGGCCGCATCGCCGCTGTGCTGCGCTGCCTGGGTCGTCAGCCCTTCGGCCGTGATGACCCAGCCGCCGCCCATCGCCTTGTACAGGTTCACATACGACACCAGCACGCCCGCCTGGGTCTGCGTCTGGTTCAGCTGCGCGTTGAAGAGACTTCGCTCGGCATCGAGCACCTCGATATAGCTCGTGTAGCCGCCTTCGTACCGCAGCCGTGCAAGATGCGCATAGGTCGCCAGCGCCTCGACCTGCCGTACCTGCACGTCGAACTGTTCGCGCACCTTCTGCGACGAGATCAGTGCATCGTCGACTTCCTGGAACGCGACCTGGATTGCCTTGCGGTATGAGTACAGCGCCTGCTGCTGCACCGCCTCGGCCTGCTTGACCTGACCGACGATCGCGCCGCCTTCGAAGATCGGCTGCGCGATCGAACCGGCAAACGACCACACGCGCGCCGGCCCCGTAAAGAGCTTCGAGAACTGCCCGCTTTGCGTGCCCAGCAGCCCCGTCAGCGAAATCTGCGGGAAATA
>NZ_FNDI01000020.1:0-180867 GCF_900100565.1 Paraburkholderia steynii
ATCCATCCGCGGCACGACCCACTGGCTGACCCGGCAAAGTAGCTCGTCGTCCGACCAGTCGGCCTTGGCCACGAAGTGGTGCAATGCCTGATGCCGCGCGCTGGCGTGAAGCGGATCCACGCTTGCGGCCATTGGTTCGACACTCTTGCGTGTCAACGGCAACATCAGGCCTGTGCAGTAAGCCTTCAGTCCTGAGTGGCGATCCGCATGACCCAGGCCGCCAGCCAGATGTTCAATGTACTGCTCAAACCGCCTTTGCGCATCCATTGCTTCTCGCTCTATGCCTGGGTATCCTCATTATATGTAGGTAAACAAGCAATATCACAATTGTTATTTTTATGACACAGTAAGATTAGGATCAACGCCCAGAACCTTTGTCATGTCGTTTGGATTCGACGGAAATGTGCCAGTTAATCCGAGCGGATCGATCCATTGCACCGGGTTGGGTGCAAACGCATACAGATTGATGCCGCCACGCAGCCCAATCGGATCCCTACTTACGAACCGCCCCGCATGCGGATCATAGTACCGATGCCGGTTATAGTGCAGCCCCAGTTCCTCATCATGATACTGTCCCTGCGCCCGTATCAGATTCCCGGTTTCCGCCGCCGCCCCATTCGCCAGCTTCGCGCCTCTTAAAGCCCCCCACGCCCGATACCGCCCCAGCCACACCACCTTGCCCGACGCATCCACCAGTTCCTGCGGCTTCCCAAGATGATCGTTCTGGTAAACGTACGTCGCGTGCTTCGTACGCGCGGGATGTTCGACAACACGCCCATCCGTGCCCGTCGCCAGATACGCCGCCTGCTCCAGCGTTTCATCCAGCCCTATGAAGGACCGCGCAAGCAGCCCTGTATCCTATGCCGGGCGTTCAGGGAGCGTTAGAAACATCACGAAGTCATCAGCCAGCGTAGTTATCTCACCGGTTTCATGTGACCATCGGACAACTACAGGTTCTCCAGTACCCCCGAGCCGGCTATAGTCAAAACAGAAATAATCGCCCACGCCAGACTCAGCAAACGGTAGGAGGTTGGAGAGATCCAGAGACGTATCAGCGAAGTTATCTCTCCATTCCTGCCAATCATCTTTGAAATGTCGAGTTATCGAGTTCCACGTCGTTCGCGGATCGCGGGAATCGAAAACTGGAAATATCACTAAGGCTCCAAGGGATCTGCCATTGTTAGCTAGTAGCCAGCTTGAAAATGATTTCGGCAAAGCACGTCCCAACTCTGCTTCTGCAGTTTGGATTGTGCTAACCGATGTTCCTATTACTCGTGTTTTTGACATATGCTCACATTCAAGGCAATGAACCCGACTTTGGCAGACTCAATTTGCCCACCCCCCTCGACCCCGAGGCCGGCATTTTCGCTCCCCAACATCCATTGCGCTTTCGCCAATAGCGGTGCTGTATTCCCCGATGATCAGCCGCCAACATTGGATCTGCATGGGAGTAATCATAGCCTGCTTCGTTCTCAAATCCCGGTCGGTGTGCGAGTTCGTATCCAGGTGGTACTTTAATATTGGTCTGCTTGCCTGCATCAACCCGATTTGCTTGGTTTTGTAGCCAACCCCTCATTGAACTTGGTGTGCTCGGATCATTCATCACCTCTCGCCAGCGAGCATCCTGATCAACGTATGGCTCACCACAGCAACAGGTTTTTGCCAGTCCAAGCGGATCGACCCACTGAACCGGGTTTGGCGCGTACTGATAGACGTTGATCCCGCCAGCAAGTCCGATCGGATCCTTGCTAATGAATCTGCCAACATTGGGATCGTAATACCTGTGCCGGTTGTAACACAGCCCCAGTTCCTCATCATGATACTGCCCCTGCGCCCGTATCAGATTCCCGGTTTCCGCCGCCTCCCCATTCGCCAGCTTCGCGCCCCTGAGCGCCCCCCACGCCCGATACCGCCCCAGCCACACCACCTTGCCCGACGCATCCACCAGTTCCTGCGGCGTGCCCAGATGATCGTTCTGGTAAAAGTACGTCGCGTGCCGCGTACGCGCCGGATATCCAACAAAGCGCCCATCCGTGCCCGTAGCCAGATACGCCGCCTGCTCCAGCGTCTCATCCAGCCGCGCCAGCGGCACGAACGTGCCCGGCTCGTACAGATACACCGACGCCGCCTGCCACTGATACCGCCCCGCCCCCAGCGTGTGCTGGCGCTGCGCCACGGGTAGCGCATACGCGTCATCGGGGTCCTCACGCACCAGATGTACACCACCATACGTACGCCGCCCCTCATCCCTGCGCCCCGCCGGTGCCTCATGAAAGCGCTCCTCGAGCAGCATCAGATCGCCGTCCCACGTAAACACCGTGCGATCGATACCGCCGCCCGCGCGCTCCACTTCCTTGAGCGTGCGTCGCCCGAACGCGTCATAGCGCAGCCGCACGCTCACCTCGGGCTGCACCTTGCCCGGCACGAACCGCACACCATTCGCAGTGCGCACCTGATGATCGACCTCATGCGCCGCAGGCGGCCGCGCATAGCGCCGCGCCTCCTTCAGGCGACCCGCCGCATCCCACCCATACAGCCATGTCAGCCCGCCGGGCTCCCTGCGCCGCACAAGATTGCCGTGCGCGTCATACTCGTACGCCACCCCGAGATACTCGCCCATCACGTTATCGAGCCACGTCGGCAGCGATTTACGCCACGCCTCCACCTTCTTGCGGTCCTGCACGCCGCGCGCATCGTGGCGCGAGAACGGCTTCTGCCCGGGATGCGCGCGCATCCACTCCGCATCCTCGGCCGCTTCGCGCGCGTACCGTGCCGTGCGCTCGTGTTCCGTTTCCAGCCCGTCCGGATACGGCGGGATCTTCGCCGGATCGATCGGATTGCCGGCGGGATCGAACGCAAAGATCTCCGTCAGTTCAGGCGTCACCGCCTTCAGCAACCGGCCCACCGGGTCATAACCGTATTCCGACGCGCCGCGCGTGCGGTCGTCGATGCGTGCCAGTTGCCCCGCCGCGTCATAGCGCAGCCGACGCTCCGCAAGCCGCTCATGTTGCGCGGACGAGTGCGCCGCCATCACAGAGAAACGCGTCAGACGCCCCGACGGATCGTATTCGCGCTGCTGGCTGAAGCCCGCATGTACCCGCCCCGTCTCGCGATGCAACCGGTCACGCTCGAAGTCCAGCAGCGGCTGCCCATCGAGCAGCACGCCATGCACATGTCCCGACCCGTAGCGCAGCCAGTCAACAGTGCGGGTGTTAGGCAGTGTCGTGCGGATGCGGTTGCCCAGCGCGTCGTACTCATGCCGCGAGACCGTGACGTACGATTCGCCGAGAGCGAGGCTGACGTGCTGCTCCTCAGCGACGAGATGGCCCGCGTCGTCGTAGTGAAGGCGTACGGTGCCGTCTTCCGTCTGCGCCGTGGTGAGTCGCCCGCGCAGGTCATGGAAGAAGCGCTCGCTGACCGCGCCGTTCGGCCCGCGCATATCACGCTGCGTCAACCTGCCCAGCGCATCGCGTGTATATACCGTCCAAGCGTCGCCCCGACGCGACTGTGCGAGCCGGCCTGCCGCGTCGTACCCGTACTGCGTGACGCTATCGTCGAATCCCGTCTCCTCGACCAGCCGCCCGAGCGCATCGTAGCGAAACCGCATCGTCTCGCCGTTCTCGTTGCGCAGTTGCGTAAGACGCCATTGACGATCGTAGTTGTACGCAAGCATGCGGCCGGCAGCATCGGTACGCGAATACGGCTGGTGATTGCCGTTATAGCTATAGCGCGTGACCTGGCCCGCACCGTCCGTATAGGTCGTGAGGTTGCCTTCGGCGTCGTAGACCAACTGCTCGCCGATGCCATCCGGCCGCGTAACCTGTAGCAACTGGCCGCGGGCATCGTGACGATACGACGTCACCTGCCCAAGCGCGTCCGTACGCGAGAGCAGATAGCCGCGCGCGTCATATTGATAGCGCGTTTCGTAACCCGAACAGTCCCGCGCCGACACGAGACGCCCTGCGCTGTCATAGGCAAACTCGCGCGTGCCGCCCTTCGGGTCCGTCAGCGCGATCAGCCGTCCGCTGTCGCTCCAGCGGTAGCTCGTCGCGCCCGCGGCGTCCGTCACCGATGCGGGATGGCCCAGCGCATCGTAAGCGGTGTGCGTCACGTCGCCTGCCGCGTTCGTGACCTGCACGGGGAGACCTGCCGCGTCGTATTCGGTGCGCGTCGTATTGCCGAGCGCATCGGTGACGGCGGCGATACGGCCCGCTTCGTCATAAGCAAACCGCTCGGTCTGGCCCGCGCCGTTTTGCATCGCAATCAGCTGGCCGCGATCGTCCCAGGTATAGGTGTCGCGCGATCCGTCGGGCTGCTCGACCCGCACGATCTGGTTGTGATAGTCATAGCGATGAATCGTCGCGTGACCATCGGCATCGGTGACCTTCGTGTACCAGTGCTCGCGGTGGTACTCGAAGAACAGTTCGGCGTAGCGCTCGTCGGGATAGCGGTCGTTACAGCGCCATTCGTGAACGCACTTCGCATCGGCGGGCGCGGGCGCGCCCGCGCGCCGGGCGGGCCAGTCCCATTCGAGGCAGGTCGCGAAGCCGTTGAAATCGGTATAGCGGGTGAGCAGATGCTGTTCGTACGCATAGGTCCGGCGATGACCGAGCACATCCGTATGCGCAACCAGATCGCCTTCGCGACTGTATTCGTAGCGCGCGAGCACATCGAGCGTACCGCCTCCGGCATCCAGGCGCCGGATCGCTGTCACCCGCCCGCCGGTGTAATCGAGTGCGACAGCGAGGCCGTGCCCATCCGACAGGCCGGCCAGTTCGCCCGCCGCGTTATAGGCAAGCGTCACGCCCAGGCCGTCGCGTCCAATTCGAGCGGTCAGAACATAGCGGCGGACGGAAGGTGTCGCACGCAGTTCGTACTCTTCACGCGAGCCGTCCAGAAAACGCAACTGCACCCGCCGCGTATCCGGGCGGCTGACGGTCATCTGCTCGCGCGGCACGTCGAGCGCCTCGCCGATTGCCACGCGCGGCAGTTCGACCGCGCGGCCATCGGCGTCGAAATAAGTGAGTACGTCGTCCCGCTCGGTCAGCGACAGGTGATATGGGCTGCTCCAGCGAGCGCCGAGTGCGCTGCCGTCGTACGCGACGAGGCTCGAACGATAAAGCCGCGTCCACACGATGGGCACCACACCATCGAGCGCGAAGTCGGTCTGCTCGAGGTTCTCGTCGCCCATCGCGTAGTTGATCGAGCCGCCGCCTTTCACGGGCGGGCAGCCGCAGCCGTTCTTCGCCGCCGTCCGGCTGGCTTCTGCGCCAAGCTGCGTGCGCTGCTCGTGGCTCCCGGGCTTCAGGTCCGGTTCCGTTCGCGCGCCCGTCGACACCTGCGCTTCGTGCGACGGCGCAGGTTGATGCGGCTCGGGGCTTGCGCCGCCCTTGCGCCCGGCGGGAGGGTGCGCGCCTTCACCATGCGGTAGCGACGCCTGCGGCTCGGACAGCTTGCCCCGGTGGCCGATTGCCTGAGCGATCTGCCACGCCATGTACGCCAGCGATCCTGCCTCCCCTACCGTGCCGATCGCCTGGCCGATCATCGCCGGCGCGTTGCGGTCGAATTCGGCAAGCCACGCGAGGATCTTCGACTTCAGGCCCGTATGACTGAGCAACTGGTCGAGCGCCACCAGCGCGATATGCTCCTGCGAAGGCACCCACGAGAAGAAACCATCGTTCTTCCCGACGCGTTCCATCTGATCCTCCACCGAAGTCGGGTCCTCGATGAACCGCGCGAAGCTGTGGCTGATGGTGCGCAGGCCATTGATGATTTCATTCTTCCAGCTCTCCAGATGCTTATCGAGCGTCAACATGAAATCCCGGGCATCGCCTCCCGCCGCCGCCCACAGCATGTCCACCGCGACGCCCAGCCCACCTGATGCAAATGCCAGCAGCACATCCTTGACCACCGCGCGCGCCGGGCGGCTCGCATTGCCCGCGCCGGGAATGACACCAATTGCGTCGATGGCGAGCACGCCCCAGTGCAGCACGTTCTCCGCGTATTTCTTGCCGCTTGAGGGGTCAGGCTCATTCCTGAATAGCCGGTACAGGTCGGTGCCCACATCCGCGAGTGACATCGCGTTGCCCACCAGCGGGACCATATACAGACACTGGATAAAAATCTGCTGCGCGTGGTCCTTCACCGATTCGACGGCGACCCGCTTGAGCTCGGGCTGTACCGCGACGGCTGCGGCCGGGACCTGGCTTATCAACAGGCGGCGCTGCTCCGCGTTGCTATGGAGGACGGCCGGAACCGAGGCGGCCGACGTCACTGGGCTGGCTGAAACTTGCGATGCCATATTCAAGGTGCGTAGTTGTTCTTTATTGAATCGCGCGAGATGCCGTCAAACGGCCTGGCGCATTGTTCTTGCGAGCGACGCCGGCGATTGGCTATGGATTTCTCCAGGACCGGCTGACGGCTAGCCGACCGCATGGCCCACTTGAGCGGCAAGCGCGCCGAGCGCGGCCTGGTTCGCGGCAGCGCCGCCCCCCTTCGCTGCCGTCGCAGCGGCGGACACGAATGGGCCCGCGACATCGGCCGGCACGCCGGCTGAATGCATCGCCGTGCCCGCAACCTGCGCGAGTGCATCGGCGCCAGCGCCTCGACCAGCCTTGATCGCACCATCGATGCCGCCGCCGGCTACCGTCCCGACCAGCGTAGGCGCCGCAGAAAGGGCTTGGGCCGTCATGCTCGGCAGCGCAGGCGTGTCCCCGCTGGTTGTGGTCTGCGGACGCCCGTCGGGGTCGGCGAATCTGCGGCTTTGCGACTCGAAAGAACCATCCTCTTCGAAGTACTGCACGCGACCGCCACCTCGCGGGACATCTGCAACTGTCGCCTTGCCATTTGCATCGAGACGACCTGCCCGAGAGCTTCCGTCCGGAAAGACAATCTTGTATTTCGCGTTCTTGACCGGGTCACCGTTTGGATACGTGTGCCACAACTGCATGCCAGTGTCCTGCTGCGTCGGCAAAACAGGCAATGCCGCATGTTGCGTGGCCGAGCCGCTGATGCGCAACGGCCCCCTCAGAGCGATCTCTCCCGCACTGCCAATCTCGACCTGTGAACCCTCGAGCTTGATATACGCGCCACCACACATCAATATCAGCGACTTGCTTGCGTTCAAAGTGACCGTATCCTGCGTGCTGGATATGGAAACGCCTTTCAGTGCAGTGAGTTCGAGCGCATCGGACTGAGCCTGCATCTCGACTTTGCCTTTACCCGAAAAAAGCTTCATTCCCTGCGCGTTCGCGTACAGCGAGACCGCGTTGCCAGCCGCGATCGTGTAGTTGCCACCGACCGCCGCATCCGCATTTCCGCCCGCCGTAGTGAACAGATGGCCTCCCGCCGCGAGCTGCATGTGTTCGCCGCTCGTCAGCGCCATGCCGTGCGGGGCGGAAGCGAGAATGACGGCCTGCTGGAGGTTCCTGATCTGACGCTCGAGCAAGTTCTGCTGTTCCTCACATGCCGCAACGACTGCCTTTGCCTGTGTCACGGCATCTGAAAGGCTTCGCATCCGGCTGTGGGCCGTCGACAGTTGCTGCTGGGCCTGCTGCATGTCGAGCGCCTGTCCCTCTGCCTTGCTCTGAGCGTCAGCGCTGATAAAGATGCCTTTGCCGGCGCGTAATACGCCCCAATCGTCCGTGCGCAATTCATAGCCATCGCCGCGCTGCTGCCTGTTGCGATCGACGAGAAACCCCATGTTCAATTGCGTCTTGCCGTACTCGGTGGCAAGCTTGACGCCCTCCTGGCCTTGCCAGTCCTCCATGCGCAACTTGTTGTTGCTTTGCGTGCGAATGACATTGCGCGAGAGCCATCTGTTGTCGCTCGTCACGTGATCGGTCGACTGGCTGTTGTGCATCGCGTGCGCGATATAGGGCCGATCAGGATTGCCATCATGAAAGGCGACCGCTACCTCCGTGCCGTCGATGAGCGGAAAGTGAAAACCCGTCTGCAGTGCCCCGGCGAAAGGTTTGGCAAGGCGCAATGGCACGCTCTCTCCGCCCGGACTCCAGGTTGAGAAATCCAGATCGAAACGGACGACGTAATACCCCTGCTGGGTGAGATACGCGTATTTGTACTGCCCCGGCGACGTCACACGCGCGCTCAGCGTGCCGGTGATCTTCGGCCATCCTGCTTCATCGCATTTCAACCGGAAACGCCGATCGGCGGGAATCGCGTCATAGCTGTTCGTGTACGCCTCATCACGCGAGCCACGGTGTGAAACGGCGATAATGACCTGCCCGTTAGGCGCATCCGGCAGGACCTCATCCGTGTGCAGCACGCGCGCCGGTCGTAGTCCGACGACATTGCTCTCGCCTTCGTATAGGACCTGCCACGCCACTTCGACCTCATGGCGCAATTGCGCCTCCCACTGCGCGCCGTTCCCGTCCTGATGATGCGTACCCCAGATGTACTGCTGGCCGTATGTCGTCTTGTCGTCGCGCGACACGTTGGCCTCGGCCTTGAATCGCTCGAATGCCTGGTCGGGATTGTAGTCAGCCACCGTGACCGATTGCGCGATCATGCGGGCCGCCGTCCTGAGCGAGAACACGGCCTCGATGCCCGCCTCCAGTCCGGATGTCTCACGGTATGGCACGTGCAGCGCAGGCGTGTAGATATAGTGGTCGACGTCGTCGCAGAAATTCAGCACGTCGCCGTGCTCACCCTCGTTGATCTGGCAGAAAATGCCTTCCTTCTGCATCAGCATCTGGACGTACGAAAGGTCGTCTATCTGGTAGGCAAACCGGAACGCGTGCTGCGGGTATTGCCGACGCAAGGAGAAACCGAACTGGTGGCCCTTTAAACCATGCTCCCGCAAGATCGATTCAATGATCTCTGGCGCGCTTTGATGCTGGAAGATCCGGCTCGTACGGACCCGCTGAAGCTTTGAAAAATGCGCTTCGACAACCATCTCGTAGCTGCTGAAATCGTGCGTCGTCTTCAGTTTGGTGAAACGCGTGAGCCAACCCGAAAACGTCCGACGGTCCCCATCCACAGGGATGATCGAGAATACGGCATCCTTGCCAAGATAATCGGCGCGCGGCAGGCCCTCGGGATGCGTGAGCCTGACCGTGACGCGCCACGGTTCGCCAAGCTTCTCTGTGGCTTCGAACGATACGACCGATAGTTGCGATGCACTTGCGGTCCCGGGCACATCAAGAAAGTAAGTCTGACGTCCAGTCTCTGAATTGCGGTTCAGCATTTCGCCAACCGTGCCACTGCCCGCTTCGATCATTCCACGTTTCATGACTTCGTTATTTTTGCTACTGCTGGTGTTGATGCCCGGCGATGCGGCCTCTTCGCCTAACGAATACTGCGGGCGCCCTAAAGGATGGAGGCAGACGATCCGCCTGCAATCAACGAGCAACCGCAGGCACATCGATGTCCATCCAGCGCGACCCTTCTGCCGTTGTCCAGCACCATGTCAGAACCTTCGATGATCTCGTTGACCCCATGCATGGGGCACGAAATCAGATCGAACTGCCGTGCCACCTGACGCCCCAGCACGAGCATCGTGCTGGAGCCGGTGACAATGAATCCGCCATGCGTGTTTGAGTCGCCGACGCAAGCAATAGATGTCATCTCAACGCCCTCATAGCCTGCCTTTTGATCCGGGCAGAGGATCACCGATCGTTCATGGTCAGACTGATCCTGACCGGGATCGCCCCCCTCGCCCAGAACACTAACCTGGTAGATTTCCGTTGAGTATGGATTTATGTAAAAATTGATTAGGACGGTTAATCTATCGCAAGAAATTACATCTACCTGAAACGCCTTCCATTGAGACGCGGCACAGCAAAAACTTTTCGATGCAGCGGAATATTTTCGCGGCTGCTTCGTTGCTCGCCGAAATGTCGAAAACGGATCGCCAACAGGGAATAAACCCCACCCCCACCCCGTTCAATGACCGTCACGACCTTTCGACAAAGCAAGGAGTGCGGTCATGAAGTCTCTATTCGAGGTATTCGGCATCGCAGCCTGTGGCGCGGCTTTAGCGACGCTCGTTTCATGCGGTGGCGGTTCCGGGTCGAACAATATGAGTACGCCTGCGGTGTCGTCGTTCACCGCGGCGGCTCTCGTCTCCGATGGCGCCGTGTCCGCGCCTCACACCGATCCAAACCTGAAGAACGCCTGGGGCGTTGCATTCAATCCGAAAGGCTTCGTCTGGGTCGCCGACAACGGCACCAACCTCGCAACGCTCTACGACGGCAACGGCGTGCCGCAATCGCTCGTCGTCACGATACCGGCCGGCACCAACGGCGACGCAGCACCCACGGGCATCGTGTTCAACGGCACGCCGAGCTTCACCGTCACGCGGAACGGCAAATCAGGCGTCGCGGCCTTCATCTTCGCGGGTGAAGGCGGCACGATCACGGCGTGGGCGCCCGCTGTCGGCCCGACCAACGCCTTCACGATGTACGACGATGCCGCAGGCGGCGCCGTGTACAAAGGGCTCGCGCTCGCGGCGAACAACGGCAGCAACTTCCTCTATGCGACGGACTTTCATAACAACAAGATCGACGTGTTCGATACGAACTTCACGAAGGTGACGATGCCCGGCGGCTTCAAGGACAGCGCCATCCCAGCCGGTTTCGCGCCGTTCGGCATCCAGCTGATCGGCTCGAACCTGTTCGTTACCTACGCGATGCAGGACGCGGCCAAACATGACGACGTGGCGGGCGCGGGCCAGGGCATGGTCGATGTATTCGACACTGCCGGCAATCTCAAGCAGCACTTCGCGACGGGCGCACCGTTGAACGCGCCGTGGGGTATCGCGCAGGCACCGAGCAATTTCGGCACGTTCAGCGGCGCGATCCTGATCGGCAATTTCGGCGATGGCACGATCAACGCGTTCGATTCGTCGAGCGGCAAATCGATGGGACCGCTGAAGTCGTCGAATGGCAGCACGATCGTCGAACCTGGCTTGTGGGGCATTGCGTTCGGCAACAACCTGAGCAACCAGCCCTCGAACACGCTGTTCTTTGCAGCGGGGCCAAATGACGAAGCGGACGGCGTGTATGGAAGAATCGATCTGAATCCGGCTTCCAGTTCGGGCACCAGTTCCGGCTCAAGCACGGGGTCGAGTTCGAGCGGCGGTGTGGGCGTCGGTATGTAGCACTCTGCCCTTTCTTTCTTCACGCAAAACACAACGGCCGCTCCTTCAAGGAACGGCCGTTGTGTATCTCACGTATCTCGCGCTTCACGCGCAAGCCAGCGGGCATCAAACCTGTCGACGCAACTCCGCAGGCGGCACCTTCATCAGATGTCGATACTTCGCCACCGTACGTCGCGCGACGAGCACGCCCTGATCCGCGAGCATCTTCGCGAGCGCGACGTCGGACAGCGGATCGCGCGTGTTTTCCGCAGCGATCATTTCCTTGAGCAGCGCGCGCACGGCCGCTGCCGAACAGGTGCCGCCGCTTTCCGTGCCCAGTTCGCGTGGGAAGAAATGCTTGAACTCGAAAATGCCGCGCGGCGTCGCCATGTACTTGTTGCCCGTCGCGCGCGAAATCGTCGATTCGTGCAGGCCGAGTTCCTCCGCCACGTCGCGCAGCACGAGCGGTTTCAATGCGATCTCGCCGTACTGGAAGAACGGCTTCTGATGCGCCACGATGCACTCGGCCACGCGCTGGATCGTTTCGAAGCGCTGCTGCGCGTTGCGTATCAGCCAGCGCGCTTCCTGCAACTGCTGCGCGAGCGGTGAGCGGCTCGCGCCTGCCGACTGCGCGAACAGTTCCGCGTACATACGGTGAATCCGCGCGCGCGGCAGCACAGCGGGATTGACGGTCACGACCCACTTGTTGCGCACGCTGCGCACGATCACATCCGGCACGATGTAATTGTCATCGGCGCGGCCATATGAATTGCCCGGCTTCGGATCGAGCTTGCGCACTAGCGTACACGCAACGCGCAATTCCTCGGCATCGCAGCCAATCTGTTTCTGCAACTCGGCGTGCTCACGGCGCGCGAGACGGTCCAGATGATGTTCGACGACCTGCTTCGCCACGTCGCGGCCCGGCGTATCGGCGGGCAGCGCATCGATCTGCAGCGCGAGACACTCAGAAAGCGATCGCGCCGCGAGTCCCGGGCGGTCCAGCGTCTGCACGAGCCGCAGCGCGACCAGCAAATCTTCTTCCGTCAACGCGGGTTCGATGTCGAAGACATCCGTGAGATCGGCGAGGTCCTGGCGCAGGTAGCCGTCGTCATCGAGTGCTTCGATGATGAGGCGCGCCACTTCGCGGTCGCGATCGTCGAGCCGATAGAGACGCAACGCATCGTGCAACTGCTCGTGCAGCGTCGGTTGCACGCGCGCCCATTCCGTCGGGTCGGCTGCATCGGAATCGCCGTTGTAGCGCGACGGACCGCGGCCGTAGGCATCGCCTGAATAGTCGCCGCTTGAATAGTCGCTGCTTGAATAATCGCCGCCGTCATCCGACGAGGACGCAACGCTTTCTGTGGCCGGCTCCGCCGACGAGCCTTCCATCGCATTGTCACGTTCGTTGGCAGGCAGTGTCTCGCCGTCGGCGCCGTTGCTCTCGGCTGTCTTGCCTGCCGACAGATCTTCCGAAACAGACGGGTCGTACTCGAGGAAGGGATTGGTGTCGAGCGCGTTGCGCAGTTCCTGCTGGAATTCCAGCGACGACAGTTGAAGCAGGCGCACGGACTGCTGCAGACGCGGTGTGAGCGCGAAAGTTTGCTTCGCGCGTAGTTCGATTGTAGGCGGCATACAGACTCTTCCTGTGATTGTTCAAACAGCTTCGTGCCCTACCTACGCAACTGTCGTACCAGTTTTCGCAACTGTCTGTTTTGATTCGCCTTTGTGTTGCCGAGGCGCACGCCGCGTGCCCGTTCCCCGCGCGCATTTTACAAACGCTCTGAAATTCGAACCGAATCATGCGGCATCGGTGCGAGCGGCCAGATCACGCGACACGCGACGACATTCCAGCACCGATGGGCACGACGCTTGCTGACCGTCTCACAGGGACGCGCCATTGAGCAGGATTGAAACGCGGCGCGTCCTGTGTCGGCGACGGACCAGACGGAACCGCGGCGGCAGTGTTCTTTGGTCGGGTCATCGGCGGCATCGCGCCGCGATCGATCGCACGGACAACAGGACCGCAACCCTGATCATCAACCGAGAAGGAGAAACCATGAAAACCATCCAGTTCCTCAAGGCCGCAGGCAGCATCGCATGTGTTGCATTCGCACTGAACGCTACGGCGCAAACGACGGCCTCCGCGCCGCCCGCCACTTCCGAGAGCGTTGGCCAGCATATCGACGACGGCACGGTGACCACCAAGGTCAAGGCCGAGCTGCTCGGCGCGAAGAACGTGAAGTCCACGCACATTCACGTTAAGACCCGCAAGGGCATCGTCTGGTTGTCGGGCTCGGTGCCATCGGCTGACGACAAGACTGCCGCGCAGGACGTCGTGCAAAACGTGTCCGGCGTGAAGGGTGTGAAGAACCATCTGAAGATCGCAGCCGATTAAGCGTTTGACGCATGCGCGTGTTTAATGCGCTCGCGTTAAAGCGTTAAAGCGCGAGAGGCCGCCCATGTTGGGCGGCCTCTTTTTCTTTGCTGCCGTGCTCAGGCTTTCATCGCCGCGTACTGATCGCGCATCGCGCGAATGCGGTCATGGTTTTGCAGCACGCCGTGATATAAGCGCTCGACCACTGCGCGCACATCTGCTGGAAGGTCTTTTTCGAGCGCTTCGTGAAAGCGCTGCTTCGCGGCGTCCTCGCCCTTTTCGCAATCGGCGAGAATCGCGTGATCCGCGCGGCTGCCCACGGCAGACTTCACATCGAGCCATCCGCGATGCAATGCGCCAGCGACGCTGCCACCGCCCTCCGGCTTGCCGCCCAGTTTCAACACGAGATCCTGCAGTTCGCGCGCGCCTTGCGTGCAACGGTCTGCGCTTTCGAGCAACGCCTCCTTGACGCTTGCGTGATTCGCGTCCTCGGCGGTTTTCATGAAGGCGCGCTCGCCGTCCTTCGACGTCTCGATCAGATCGTTCAGCACGGCAATGACATTCGTCGTCATACGTTGCTCCTTTTCCGTTATCCGTGGGATGCGAGCTGTTACGCACTCGTCATGCCCGGTATCCAGACATGCGTGTCGTCTTTGCCATTGTGGCGAGTAATTGCTTCCAGTCGGATTCCGGCGCTACGCCCTCGCGACCGCGAACGCAGGCCCCATGCGTACACGGTAAAAAGGCATGGATGTTGCTCCATAACGCTGTTGGACCCTCACGCACTGCGCAAAGGCTTTTAACAAAGCGCGGTCGATACATAACGCGGGCCAGCCATCGACAAGGGAGAACTTCACCATGAGGATCAGGAGCGCGGAATGCCTGCTGTTCGTGGCCATTGCCACCTCAGCCATCGTTGCAGAGATACGCGCACATACGCTGCCATCGAGCCAGACCAACGTGCCTGCGCAGACAGCCCCACACACCGCTCGCTTGCAAGCTTGCGATGAAGCGCATAACGGGATACTGCGGGCGGCGTGCGAAATGCAGAACGAGCGTCGTCCCATCGACGGAGACGATCGCCCGACCAACGGCGTCGCGACACCACACGCAGGCAAGCTCTGGGTTTGATCGTTGGGTTTGGCGAAGATTAGGCGCGCGGCTGCCGGGTACATTGCGGCAGCCGCCTTTTTTGCGCGCCTGGTTATGTCTTCAGCCGCCGGTCCGACTCCATCCCTTCTACGCGGAACAGGCCACTGTGCAGAATGACGCTTTCGCCGCTGTTCTGATCGAGCGCTTCCGCGCACACGGATCGGATACGCGCACGGCCACGCTCGTACGCGCCGATCAGTGCGTCTTCGAGTGGCGAGTCCGCGCCGAAATGATCTTCGAGCGCCTCCGCCGAAATCGCGCACGCGACAGGCTCGCCATCGACGCACGCGTTGAAGCGCACAGTCAGGCTCGACCCATCGAACACGGGAGCATCATCGGTGAATGTGATGTGCATGAGAGAGTCCTCGTACGCCGCACGCGGCATGAACACCTTGACGATTCCGTTCATGACGAAGCCTTGCGCGCATTGGCGAGTTGTTGTGCCATCGCGAGATGGTGACGAATGGCCGGGAGCGAGCGGGTCGAACGTTGCATCGATGTCGACGCGATCGCCCTTGTCCACATGCCTGAATCCCCGGATCTTCGCGGCCCTGGCAGAACTTACGTGCGCGGTCGCGCCCGCTTCCATGGGCGCGCGACGCGGTTCGATCAGTTCGGCCTGTTCAAATCCGTTTAAGGCCAATACCGCAACCTTGCATCCAGCCACAGTGTTAGCCATGTGCGTGTCCTCCCTTCGCAATCTTCTTGTGAGCAATCAACGTTCGTTCGTATAACGAGCAAGTTCGATGCCCAACGCGTGCAATGCATTCGACTGCAACAGTGGCGAAGGTTCAGGCATTGCTATTGCACAAAATTAGCGCGTCACTGCATGTCCGCTACACAAGACCGGAAAGCGAGAAATGAAAACGATGACACGCAACGCGATCGATGCGATCGCCAAGGGGCTGTCCACCGCGATGCCGGCGGGACTGCGGCATGCCGACGACACACGGCCCGGCTATACGCGCAGAAAGCTCAGAGGCGTATTCGTTTATTTCGATCTCGACGGCAAACGCATCGACGACGAAACGCAGATTGCGCGCATCAACGCACTCGCGATACCGCCCGCCTACATCGATGTCTGGATCTGCCCCGACCCGCGCGGCCACATTCAGGCGACGGGCAGCGATGCGCGGGGCCGCAAGCAGTACCGTTACCACCCGCAATGGCGCGAAACGCGCGACGCCGACAAGTTCGGCCGCATGGCCGCGTTCGGGCATGCGCTGCCGAAGATACGAGCGCGAGTCGCACGCGATCTGGCGCGCGAAGGCATGCCACGCGAGAAGGTCATCGCGGCCGTCGTGCATCTACTCGATACGACGCTGATCCGGATCGGCAGCGTGGAATATGCGCGCGACAACCAGTCCTATGGCCTCACTACGCTGCGCAAGAAGCACGTGAAGATTCGCGCGGGCGAAGTGCGTTTCCGTTTCGCGGGAAAGAGCGGTATCGAGCACGACGTGACCGTCGACAATGCGCGCGTCAAGCGCATCGTACGCAGGTGCGCGGAGTTGCCGGGCCACGACCTGTTCCAGTACATCGACGAAGACGGCGCGCGCCATACGATCGGCTCCGCCGATATCAACGAGTATCTGCGCGACATCAGCAGCGCGGACTTCTCGGCGAAGGACTATCGCACGTGGGCGGGCAGCGTCTATGCGATGGCGGTGCTGCGCCAACTGGTGTGCGAGAGCGCCGCTGATACGCGCCGTCATGTCGTCGCGACCGTGAAAGAAGTGGCCACGCTATTGCGCAACACGCCTGCTGTATGCAAGCGCTGCTATATCCACCCTGAAGTGATTGCGGCCTTTGAAGCTGGTGAGTTGCAAAGCCTGCTGCCGCAGCGCGCGAAGCGCCACATGAAGGTCGACGAAGCGGCATTCGCCGCGCTGCTTGTTCAAGTTGAAAAGCGCGCGCGGCTCGCAAGCCGCAGCGCGCGCAAAGGCGGCAAGCCGTCTGCGTCGAAGGACGTGGAGAGCGCGCGGCTCGCAACGCTGCTCACAAAGTCGAGCGCGCTGCGCAAGCAGGCGAACACGCGAAAGCGTGCCGCCCGTCCCGCATGAACCTGTGTCGCCGCCTTACTCTTCGTACGCCGCCATGACCAGCCACATGTCGCGTTCGCTGCTGTGAATCTGTGCGGCCAGCGCGTAGTTATCGTTTGGCCCGCACTTACTCGCAAGCGTGCGCTGCGCGACTTCCGCATCTTCGAATACGCAGCGACCGCGAAACTCCTGTTGCTGTCATCGTCGAAACGAGCAAGCGGTATGCCCTGCAAAGGCGCGCCCGCTCTCGCTTTGCGGCCCGAAAACGCTGTTTTCCCGGCGGGTTTCGTACGCGGTCAGATGCCGCAGCGCTGCACATACACGCTGCGGCGTTTGATAATTACAAAGAGGACGTAAATCTTTCGTGCGATAAAGGGCGCAATATAAAGTTGCGCTGCATGCCATTCAGACCAAGGAGAACACTTCATGCGTATTTCGACATCTTTTCTGTTCGACCTCGACGGCACGCTCGTCGACAGCGTGTATCAGCATGTGCTCGCATGGAAGGAAGCACTCGACGAAGAAGGCATCGAGTTATCGGTGTGGCGCATCCATCGCAAGATCGGCATGAGCGGCGGGCTGTTCACGAATCAGCTGTTGCGCGAGACAGGCGGCGACATGAGCGCCGAACGCGTCGAGCGCTTGCGGCGCGCGCATGCTCGCGCTTACAAGCAGTTGCACGCCCAGGTGCGTCCGCTGCCCGGTGCGCAGGCGTTGCTGGCCGCGTTGACGGAAAGCGGTACGCCTTGGGCAATCGCGACCAGCGGCCGCATGGAAACGGCGGCCGTCAATCTGGAAGCGCTCGGCGTCGATCCGTCGAAGACAGTCGTCGTGACGCGCGACGACGTCAAGTACGCGAAGCCCGATCCCGACCTGTTCGTCGCCGCAGCGCATCGGCTGAAGGTGCAGATCGAGCATGCCGTCGTGGTCGGCGACAGCATCTGGGACATGCTGGCTGCCCGCCGCTGCCGTGCGCTCGGCGTGGGCCTGCTGTCGGGTGGCTACGGCCAGGAAGAACTCGAACGTGCGGGCGCGCTGCGCGTCTACGAAGACCCCTCCGATCTGCTCGAACATCTCGACGAGATCGCCGCGCGTCCCTGAATCCTCGACACCCATCGTATTCGTCCGACACTGCAAGGCGTGCCGCGTGGCACGCCACGTGCAGCGCTCCTGTCACGACCATTTCCGCACACAGACAGGAGCGCCAACATGACCCGCGACCCAACCTCCCACGACAACTCGACCGCCCGCCCGGACAACGCGCCGCGCGGCGAGCCAGAACCGCCCGACACATCGAAAGATCTGCCCGAATTGCCCGATCCCGTAGAGGTAGGCGAAGCCGGTTGACAGGAATAGCGGTTGCTTGAACCCAGTGGTACGCATGATCCGTACGGACCAACCCAGGGAGAACCATCATGACGTTACAGAACCAGACACGCGGTGGAGCGGATATCGTCGGCACGAGCCGCGGCCGGCATCGCGGACCGGGCCCGGAAGTGATGGCGGCCGATACGCTGGACGGCGACAAGGTATTGAGCGCCGACGGCGACGACATCGGCAAGATCAAGGACATCATGCTCGACGTGCGCTCGGGCCGCATCGCGTATGCGGTGTTGTCGAGCGGCGGCTTTCTCGGCATCGGTGACAAGCTGCTCGCGATTCCATGGAGCGCGCTCATGCTCGACGTGGACCGCGAGTGTTTCCTGCTCGACATGCCGACGGAAAGCGTGAAGAACGCGCCGGGCTTCGACAAGGATCATTGGCCGTCGATGGCCGATTCCACATGGGCCACGTCGATCCATCAATACTATGGACGCGAGCCATACTGGGGCCGGGAGGATGAGTTCGGCGTCGGCGTCGGCGACGTCGCGCCCGGATCGTCGAATGCGCCCGAAGCAGGCGGCGTGAAGCTGTAGAGCAAGCCGCGCTTCTCCGACATAATCGACGTAGTACCCGTTCGCTCGCTACGCAACGCCAGCATAGCGGGCGGATCTCCGTTGATGGGGAACACGATGGCTAGCACCAGCAAACGCAACGGAACATCGCGCGCGAAGAAGAGCACGACGGCCCACGCGTCGACGCGCGCCCGAGGCGGCCGTCCACCGCGCCAGCGTCATTCCCAGGCGAGCGCCGCGCACCGCGCGCGAAAAGCGGCATCGAGCCGCCCGGGGAAGAACTCGAAGTACTGGTCGCATCACGTGATGGAGACCAGTGACGCGATGGACATCGAGAAGGACATCTTCAGAACAGGAACCGCCGACGAAGTCGCGCAATCGCTGAAGCGCTCGTCGACGCGCAGCAAACGGCGCAAAGGCACGCCATATCAGTCGGCGATGTCGATGCTCAACTTCTATATCAACCGCGCAGGCCGCAACCTGCCGAAATCGCGAAAGAGCACGCTGGAGCAGGCCAAACGCAAGCTGCGCGAAGCGTTCGGCCGCGCGCCATGAACGCGCCGCGCGTCACCTGCTGATGGACGAAGAGACTGTCTGGTGGTATCTGATCGTTGGCGGCGTGCTGATTTTCATGGGCGTCGCCGCCACGACGTTCAAGCGACTGCCGTTGTCCGCGGCGATGTTCTACCTCGCCATCGGCTATGCGCTCGGGCCGTCCGGTCTCGGGCTGCTGCAACTCGACCTCGCCCGCGACGCGCACATACTGCGCCCCGTCACGGAAGTCGCATTGCTCGTCTCGCTGTTCGCGATCGGACTGCGTCTGCGGCTGCCGCTCTTCGCGCCCATGTGGACCTTGCCGCTGCGGCTCGGCTTCGTCGCGATGGTGTTGACGATACCGCTGCTCACCCTCGTCGGCGTATTGCTACTCGATCTCGACTGGGGTCCGTCGTTACTGCTCGCGGCCATCCTTGCACCCACCGACCCCGTGCTCGCGCATGACGTGGGCGTCCAGGATTCCGACGATCTCGACCTGCTGCGCTTTTCGCTATCGGGCGAAGGCGGACTGAACGACGGCATCGCGTTGCCGTTCGTGCTATTGGGACTCGCCCTATGCACCTCCGGCGCGCCGCACGGAAACGAGGCGAGCGGCTGGCGCATCGCATTCGAAGCGATCGCGGGGATTCCCGGCGGCCTCGTGATAGGCGGCCTGCTCGGCTGGATGACTACCAAGTCCGTCGCATGGTTACGCACGCGACACGCACAGGCACTCGGCCTCGAAGGCTTTTTTGCGCTAGGACTGATCGGCCTCGCTTACGGCGCCGCCCTGCTTGTACACTGCAACGGCTTCGTTGCCGTCTTTGCAGCGGGCGTTGCGATGCGCGGCGTCGAGCATCGCGCGAGCGGCAGCCGGTCGGCGCGCGAAGCGATCGGCACCGTCGACTCGGAAGACGTCGTCGCGACGGCCTCCGATCCGCGCAAGGCCCACGCCTTCATGGCCGAATCGGTGCTCGGCTTCACTATCGAACTGGAACGCATCGCCGAAGTCGTCGTAATGATGATCGTCGGCAACGTGCTCGCGACTTCCGGCGCATCGCTTTTCACGTGGCAAAGCGCGGTACTGATCGCGGCGCTCTTTATCGTGGTGAGACCACTCGCCGTCGAAGCATCATTGCTCGGGTCGAATGCCGCGCATGCGCAGCGCCGCTTGATGAGCTGGTTCGGCATTCGCGGCATCGGGTCTTTCTATTACCTTGCGCTCGCACTGGAGTCGATGCAGCAACGTCACATGCAAGACCTGCTTCCCCTCGTGCCGTTGACGCTCGCCGTCATCACTTCATCCGTGATCGTGCATGGCATAAGCGCAACGCCATTGATGAACTGGTATCACCGCATCCGAAAACCGGATCGGTAATCTCACTCAAAATAGCTTTAAGCGTTTTATTCGCTTTAGCACAAACCCTTATGCTTCGCGAATCTAAAAGCGCATCACTTTTAAAACACGCGCTTCATTCGCAACAGAGTGTGTTCTCAAGCAAGAATGAGGCTAGGCGCACACCTGAATGTTGTCTATGATAGGCGCTGACGCAATTGAGCATAACAAGACGTCACAACATCAATCTGCCCGTTCAGATCAGCAGAACACTTTTTCTGTCAATGACGCCAAGCGAATTGCATCGTTATTTGAGGAAAATCATTTTCGCATTCGTGCGAGTGTGCCTGGCGGTTTGCACCGCGCGTTTGCAGCGAATTGGCAGGCCAGGTTTTCTTGTCATTGCACTGGTATTGCCCTTTCATTCTGCCTTTGCCGACGACATCACCCCGTCCGTCACGCAACCTTCATTTGCGCTCTATTACGGCAAATCACCGCCCGTAGAGATGCTTTCTGCATTCGACGCAGCCGTTGTCGAACCCGATAGCGGTTTCGATCCGCTTGCGCATCGCTTGCCGCATACCACGTGGTTCGCTTACGCGAGCGTCGGCGAAGTGCTGCCCTCGCGCAGCTATTACGCCGATCTGCCGAAAAATTGGCTGGCGGGACACAACGAAGCATGGGCATCGCGCGTGATCGATCAAAGCCAGCCCGAATGGCCCGCGTTCTTTGTTGAGCATGTCATCAAGCCGCTTTGGGACAAAGGTTATCGGGGCTTCTTTCTCGACACGATGGATTCGTGGCAACTCGTTGCGAAGACGGACGAAGCACGCGCTGGGCAGATACAAGGACTGGCCAATGTGATCCGCGCGATCAAAACGCGCTATCCCGATGCAAAGCTGATCTTCAATCGCGGCTTCGAGATTCTTCCGCAGGTACACGACCTCGTGTATGCGGTTGCGTTCGAATCGCTGTATCGCGGCTGGGATCAATCGAAGCAGCGCTATACGGAAGTCTCCGAACAGGACCGCGCATGGCTGCTCGGACAGGCTAGGACGATACGCGAGCAATACCACCTCCCCGTCATCTCGATCGACTATTGCGCGCCCGCCGATCGCGCTTGCCAGCAGGACACCGTCGCGAAGATCAAGGCGCAAGGCATCGTGCCTTACGTCACAGACGGCGCGCTCGCGACGATGGGCGTCGGCGCCGTCGAACCCGTCAAACGTCGCATTCTGGTGATCCAGGACCCGCCGCTGCGCACGGATCTGAACGTGTCGCCGGGCGTGCGTTTTCTGGCGATGCCGCTCAACTACCTTGGCTACCGGATCGACTATCGCGATGCGCGCGACCCGATGCCCGAAGGCGATCTTCGCGACCGCTATGCGGGCATCGTGCTATGGCTCGAAGGCGAGGTGCCGAACAGCAAGGCGTATCGCGACTGGCTCACCGCGCAGGTCGACGCGAAGATTCCCGTTGCCGTGTTCACGACGTTCGGCACGCAGATGGACGCCGATCTCGCGAAGAAACTCGACCTCGAAACGGTGGCTGGCACGCCGTCGAACGGCAAGCTCGACGTCGAATCGTACGACCCGAAGATGATGGGCTTCGAAATGAAGCCGCATCCGCTGGCACGGGATTTCACACCGATCCGCGTCGGTCCGCATAGCCGTTCGCTGCTGCGGCTGCGCTCGGGCGCCTTCATGATCGACGGCGCGGGCATCACGCCTTGGGGCGGCTATGCGATGCGCCCGTTCGGCGTGTACGAGCTGGATGCCGTCAATCAGGCGCGCTGGGTTGCGCAACCCATCGAATTTCTGCGCGCCGCTTTGCGCCTGAACCATGACATGCCCGTGCCGGACACGACGACAGAAAACGGCCGGCGCCTGCTGATGTCGCATATCGACGGCGACGGGTTTGCCTCGCGCGCCGAGTACACCAACTACACGCCGCCCAACTCCGACATCACGCCGCAATACTCGGGCGACATGCTGTATGCGCTGTTGCGCGACTCCGGCATGCCCACCACCGTCTCGCTGATCGAGGGCGAGGTAAGCGACGAAGGCCCGTTCAAAAGCTTCGCGCCGCACCTGCGCACGATCGGCAGACAGATCTTCGAGTTGCCGAATGTCGAAGTCGCGACCCACACCTACACGCACCCGCTGCAATGGATGCGCGTCACGGGCCTGGGCGTCTCCGACACGCGCGACACGCCGACGGAAGGCAGCAGCCAGACGAACAGCAGCGGCCTGTCCATCGACATTCCCGGCTACCGGTTCAATATCGACCGCGAGATCAAAGGCTCGATCGACTATATCGACCGCAATGTCGCGCCCGCGTCGAAGCCCGTGCGCATGGTGTTGTGGAGCGGCGATTGCCAGGTGCCCTCGCCCGTTCTCAAGGCGGCGTACGAAGCGGGTGTGCTTAACCTGAACGGCGGCGACACGCTGATCACGAAGCGCTTTCCAAGCTGGACGGCGATTGCTCCGCTCGGCGTGATGAAGAACGGCTACTACCAGATATTCGCGCCCAACCAGAACGAAGAGCTGTATACGGACCTGTGGCACGGACCGTTCTATGGCTTCTCGCGCGTGCTCGAAACCTTCGCGATGACGGACAAGCCGATTCGCTTCAAGCCGATGGACATCTACTACCACATGTTCACGGGCACGAAGTACGCGTCGATGAAAGCGCTGCAGCAGATCTTCGATACCGTGCTCAAGCAACCCGTCACGCCCGTCTTCACCTCTGAATACGCGCGCAAGGTGCTCGACTGGCTCGACACCAGCATCTCTCAGGAGCCGGGCAGCAACGTCTGGGTCGTGCGTAACGAAGCGAATCTGCGCACCGTGCGGCTTCCCGTCGGCAAGGTGCCCGACATGTCGAACGCGACGGGTGTCGCGGGCTATCTGCCGGGACCGGGCGGCACCTATGTGCATCTGACGGGCGACGGCATCGCGCGCTTCGCGGTGATCGATCAGTCGGCGGCACGCGCTGTGCCCTATCTCGCCGAAGCCAACGGCATGCTCGACCACTTCGTGCACACGCGCAATGGCTTTTCGTTCGATCTGCGTTCGCACGTCGCGCCGATGTTCCGCGTCGCCAACGCCGGCGCATGCCGCGTGACGAAGCGCCCCGTGACCGGTACCACCAACGACTATCGCCAATTGCATGTCGACGTCGCCTGCGACACCTGAGCGGCAGCGGCTCTTTTCGCCCGCTGTGATTCTCGTGCTCGGCCTGCTGGTCGGCGTGATGCTGGCGCTCGCCTTTCCGCGCGAAAGGATCGAATCGCGGCTGCTCGAAGGCGCGAAGGTCGACAGTCTCACGATCGCCTATCTCGAAGCATGGCTGCGCGTCGATCCGAACAACGCGGAAGTGCTCTCCGAACTTACGCGTGAATATCTGAAGGGGCAGCGCATCTCGGATGCGACGCGCATCCTCGACCGTCTATCGCGCTCCAACGATCCGAACGCGCGACAAAGCGCGCTGGCCATTCGCGTGTCGCTCGCGCAGCAACGTCTGTATTCGCTGAAACCGAACGATCCAGCGCGACCCACGCGCATGCGCGAACTCGATGCGCTGCTGCACGAAGCGCTCGGCTACAAGTGGGACATCGAGCAATTGAAGATGCTCGCGCAGCAGGCACGCGGGCTGAGCGACAACGATCTCGCCGCGCGCTACTACACGATGCTCGCGCAGTCCGACCGAGAGCACGCGCGCAAGTGGCTGGCCGAGCTCGCGCAAACGCAGCTGGGCAACCAGCAGCATCGCGCCGCCGCCGATGCGTGGTTCGCGGTGCAAGCGCAAGCCACCACGCTTGACGAGAAGCGTGCCGCGTTCATCGCCGGTTTGCGCGCGCTGCAATCGGGCAACGACATGCCGGCGACGATGCAGGCAGCCGACCAGCATATCGGCGATCTTGCCGACGATCCTGAAACACTGCGCTTTCTCGCCAATCTTGCGCTGGCTGCGGGGCGTCCCGATCTGGCGTCGAAGTACGTGAAGCGATTGATGAAGATGTCCGCGCTGGATCATGAACAGGCGCTTGCGCGGCGTGCGTCGTTCGTGCCGAAGCGCGCGCCGGACCCAGGCACCGTCGAGCATCGCACGACGCGCGGCGTGTGGCTGCGCGCGGCGTCGTATCGGCCGCACGTTTCGCGCAGCGCGGCGCTGCGTCACGCGCTAAACAATGCTTCCAACACTCGAACCACAGCCCGCGTCGTACGCATTGCGACGACAGCACCCGCTGCTGTCCCACCGACACCGACGCCCACGAGCGACGCAACCGAGTCCGATTACGAACTCGCGTATCGCGTGTTCCTCGCGAACGGCGACGTCGCGAACGCGCAGCGCATCGCGCAAACGGCCGTCGACCGCGATCCGCAGTCGATCCCATGGCGCGAGCGTCTCGGGCAAGTCGCGGAATGGAACCGGCGTCAGGACATCGCGCTCGCCAACTACGTCGTCATCGCGAAGATGCGCGGCACCGACGACGACTGGAAGAAGGTCGCGCGTCTCGCGCCCGGACTCAACGACAACACCGCGATGCTCGCCGTCACGCTCCACCAGGCCGACCAGCAGCCGGGCAATCTGAAGCTGCTCGACGCCGTCGTCTTCTCGTACGAACGCATCGCCGATCCCGATTCCGCGTTGAGCTTTCTGCGCACGCGCTTCAATGGCCCGTTGCGCCGCCAGGCCATGGAACGTTATGCGCAAGTCGCCGAACGCAAGGGCGACGACGATCTCGCGCTACGCACATGGCGCGATCTCGAACGCGAATACGGGCCGAACGCAGCCTACGGATTGAAGATCGGCACGATGCTGTATACGCACACGCAGTTCGACGCGGCGCTCGCGGCGATGAATGAAGCGAAGCGCGGCGCGCCCGCGTCGAACGATGAATTCTGGCGCTTCTACTCGCTGCTCGCCGACTCGAACCAGAACACGCGCGATGCGAGACTTGGCTATCGCCAGTTGATCGTGGGCGGCAAGGCCGATGCGCAAGACTACGAGGTGATGACGAACTTCTTCAACGACTCGCCGCTCGACGCGGGCCGCCTAGCGGAATACGCGTATCGTCATGGCGGGCCGCCGCGGATGCTGTCGGAAGCGTTGTACGGCTATCAGCGCGCGTACGCGTGGGGCCGCATCAGGATCTTGCTCGCCTCCCTCACGCCCGAACAACTCAAGGCCGCCGAGCAGTCGGCCACGTTCCTGCTCGCACGCGCCGAATACGAACGGCAGACGGGCGCCAACGATGCCGCGCTGCACGACATCGAGCGCGCCGCCGCGCTCGATCCGAATAACTCGGAAGCGCGCGCGGCCTACATCTGGGTGCTGAACGAGCGCGGCACGGATGCCGCCCTGCTCGCTGCACTGCGCCGTCATGCAGGCGACGCGGAGAGCGATCCGCAGCTATGGCCCGCGTACGGCGCGGCATGGTTGCGGCTCGGCGACGGGCGCAAGGCACTGCACTACCTGCACAAACAGGCCGCGCAAGCGCAGCAAAGCCCGTTGTGGCGTCTCACGTTCGCGGACGCACTGGAACTGACCGGCCGCGTCGATAAAGCGTGGCGCGTGCGCAAGCAGGTCTGGCTTGAACTGGCGCGCGGCCGGCGCGATCCGTCGAAAGCAGCGCCGTTGCCCGCCGCCGAGCAGGACGATCTGCGCGGCCGCTATGTCGCGCTCACGCAGTTGTACGCGGGCGGCGACCGCTCGCGCGCGGTGTTGATCGACCTGCTGCGCGCCGATCGCAACGGCGCGGGCGACAACCAGGCGGCTGCGTCCGAGCTTGGCGACATCGGCCAGTTGCCGCCAGCGAAGCAGGACGACATCCGCAAGAGCCAGCGCCTCTATTCGGCCATCGCGCGCGAGGCGGCCATTTCCTGGGCGCAAAACGAAGAGGCGTCCGATATGGAGCGCGCCTGGCTGGAAAAGCAATATATCGACAACAGCCAGCGTCCCATCTACGCCGAAGCGCAACTCGCGATCAACGACGGCGACGTCAACGAACTGTCGCGCCTGCTCGACACGCTGCCCGATCTGATTCCGAGGCAGGCCCGCGCCGATGCGCAAGCGCTCACGGGCCGCACGTCCGCCGCGCAATCCAGCGCAGTCGACTCGCTCACGCGCGAGCCCAACGACGAAGTGATGCAGGCGATGGCGCGCGAGCAACTGCTCAGCAATGCGCAGGCGCTGGCGGGCGCATTCCGTTATGTCGATCAGGGCTCGCTGCGCTTCACCGAGGAATCGGCGACGGGCAGCGTGCGCCTCACGCCCTCGCAGAACCTGCAGTTTCGCTATCAGCAGCGCGACCAGACCGTGGACGGCTCGCAACTCGCCTACGCGCCGAAACACGACCGGCTCGCCGAGGCGATCTATGGCCACAAGGGGCAATACGACGAAGAGCACGTCACGCTCGGCCGCCGCAATGCGCTCGAAGACTTCACGACGGCGCGCGTCGAAGGCACGTACAACGTCTCGCAGCGCCTCACGCTGACCTATGCGCTCGGCTACAACCAGGCCGCGACGGAATCGACGCAACTGACCGTGGGCGGCACTAAAGACCTTGCCACGCTCGGCTTCAACTACCGGCTCGATCCGCACTGGTTCGGCGGCGCGCGCTACGAGTACGCGCGCTTTCACGGCCAGGACCGCTCGTATCTGGGCAACGGCAGTCTCGTCGAAGCGAACTTCGGCTACAAGATCAAGGCCGATTACCCCGACTACACGATCCGCGCCGTCTTCGCACACGGTCAGTACAACGCGACGGGCACGCCGGGCGAGCCGCTGCGCGTGCTCCTGCCGCAGAACACGCCGTTCACGGCCGCGTCCTTCATGCCGCAGACCTTCACGCAAGGCGGCCTGCTGTTTTCGTTCGGCGACGATCTGCCCGAGCAGTATTCGAAAGCATGGCGGCCAATATTCGCGGGCGGCCCAATCCGCGATTCGCGCGCGGGCTGGTCGGGTCAGGCGGAACTCGGCCTGGCTGGCAGCGTGTTCGGCAACGATCAGATGCTGCTGTACGGCGCGTATCAGGGCGTCTCGTCGAATCATTCGACTTCCGTGAAGGAAGTCGGCGTGCGCTATCGGTATCTGTATTGAAGAGCCTTTGAGGAGAATGACATGGACCACAGCAAGAACCTTCGCGCACGCGCGTCGACGTTGTTTGCATCAGCGTTGGCGTTGATGGCGCTCACGCTCGCGGGCTGCGCCGTCGTTGATCGCAGCGCGCCGCCCGCGATCGCGAAGACCGACAGCCTCGCGATTCTGCCTATCGCGAACAACACCGAGACGCCGCAGGCGGGGCAGCGTGCGGCGTCGATTGCCCAGAGCCTGCTGGCGTCGTACGGCTTCACGAATCTGTCGCGCTACCCGGCGAGCGCCGACGACGAAACGCTGTTCGACGCCGCGAAGCCGGACGCGCAGCAGAACGCGCTGAACTGGGCGCGCCAGCAAAACGCGCGCTATGCACTGACGGGTGCCGTCAACGAATGGCGCTACAAGGTCGGCGTGGACGGCGAGCCCGCCGTGGGCCTCACCTTCGATGTGATCGACGTGCAGACGGGCAAGGTCGTGTGGACGGGCACGGGCAGCCGCACCGGCTGGAGCCGCGATGCCGTATCGGGCGTTGCGCAAAAGCTGGAGCGCGATCTGCTGTCGCCGCTCGCGCGGTGACGCATGCCCGGCTCCCCACGACTATCATCGAAGCGGGCTTCGATTTAAGGCGAACGCCATGAACACGCAGGCTAACGAACACTCCGCGCCGCCCGGGCGGCGCCGACGCCGCGAGGCGCAAAGCGTCGGCGCGGGTTCCTGGTGGGCGCGCGTGATCGCGCCGCCGCGCGGCTCAGCGCGTCGCCGCGCGATCGCCACGCTCGAAACGATCGTCGCAACGCTGATCGCGATTGCCATTTGCTGGGCCTTCGATCACGCCGATCCGCTGCTGGTCCAGAGCGGCTTCGGCTGGATCTGGATCGTGCCGCTCGTGATCGCGCTGCGTTATGGATCGATTGCTGGGGTGTTTTCCGGGCTGATCCTGCTGGCTTCGTGGTACGTGTTGTACCCCGGGTACAGCGGCGCGTCCGCGCCCGTTTCGCTCGCGCGTGCGTTGATCGAGACGCCGCACACGCGGCTCTTTCCCGTGAGCTTCTTTCTCGGCGGCTTCGTCGTCACGATGCTGTGCGGGCAATTCGGCGACATCTGGATCACGCGCTTGCGGCAAGGCCGCATCGCCAACGACTATCTCGCCGAACGCCTGTCCATTCTGACGCGCAACCAGTTCATGCTGCGCATCTCGCATGAACGGCTCGAACAGGATCTGCTCGGACGTCCAGCGACGCTGCGCGATTCGCTTGCGCGGCTGCGCACCGTGATCCTCAATCAGGAGCCGACTGAAGCGCAGCAAGGCGTCGTCGATCTGCGCGGCGCGCAACCGTTTCTCGAAGCGGCTGCGCAAGCGTGCCAGATCGAAAGCGCGAGCGTGCATGCGTGGCGCGGCGGCAAGCCGGCGACGGCTGCGGGGGCATCGATTGGCGCGCCATCGGCGTTCGATCCCGACGATCCCCTCGTGCGCGAAGCGCTCGAAACGCGCACGCTGGTACATGTCGAATCGAAAGCGAATCAGGACATGTCGCTGAGCCGCTACGTCGCCGTCGTGCCGCTGATCGATGCGCAGAAGCATCCTGTCGGCGTGCTCGCCGTCGAGCGTATGCCGTTTCTCGCGCTCACGCGCGACAACCTGCAGTTCCTGCTCGTGCTCTGCAACTTCTACGCGGACGGCGTGCAGCACGCCGTCATCACGCGCGACACGCTCGCGGCCTTCCCCACGTGCCCGCACACCTTCGCGCTCGACTATGCGCGGCTCGTGCATCTGAAGCGCGATACGCAAGTGCAGTCGTCGATCGTCGCGCTCGTGTTTCATAACGACGAACGCAGCACGACGCTATACGAACATGTGCTGCGCACGCGCCGCGCGCTCGATGTGCAGTGGCCGTTGCGTGACGAACGGCATCGCGTGGTGCTCACGCTGATGCCACTGTCGGGCGACAGTGCCGTCGACGGCTATCTGCTGCGGATCGAAGAGAATCTGCGCGCGCAATATGGCGTCGACTTCGAAGCGGCGCGCGTCGCCGTGCATTCGATGGCCGTGTCCGCCGACGAACCCATCGCCGCCCTGCGGCGCCTTCTGGAGCGCTGCGATGTCCGCTTCTGACGGCGTCACGACCGATCGAAGCCGTCCCGTGGGCGCGCGCATCACGTTGGTCGGCGTGCTGCTCGTCGCGCTCGGGCTTGCGTTGCAGATCGCGGTCTTCATGATCGCGACACGCAGCACGTCCGACACGTCCGCCGAATGGCTCGGCGGTCTCGTCAACACAGACGTGTCGACGCTGCAGGCCGCCGCGTATCTGAACACGCAGACGCTGTTGCTATGCCTGCTCGTGCAGGCCTGCGCCGCGCTCGCGACTTCGCTCGGTCTCGCGGAGATGATGCCCGCGCGCTATCGGCTGCCGCGCGTGGGACTGCTCGCGTCGCTGTGGTTTCTGAACTTCGCGGTACCTGTCGGCGGGATGCTTTGCTCGATCGGCGCGCTCGCGATTGCCGCCGCGTTGCCGCGGCCACGCGCGCAGTTGCCCGTCGTACACGTCGAGGAACCCGAGTTCGCCGCGAATCTGATCGGCACGGTGTCGTATGGGCGCGGCGCGCGCCTGAAGGCGGAATTGCAGAACGCGGACGCGGGCACGTCGTTTCGCATGACCGCCCTGCTCGCGATGCAGACGATGCCCGCGCGCACCGTCTCGCCGCTGCTGCAAGGCATGCTCGCCGATCCGCTCGACGATATCCGCCTGCTCGCGTACGGCATTCTCGACAACCGCGAGAAGACGCTCACGCAGCAAATACTCGTCGAACGTCCAAAGCTCGATGTGAAGCTGCATCCCGAATTGAGCGATGCGGAGCGCGCCCACCCGAACCGGACGCTCGCACAGCTGTATAGCGAGCTTATCTACGAGAACCTCGTGACGGGCGACGTGTATCGCAATGCCGCCGATCAGGCCGACGGCTTTGCGGCCGCCGCGCTCGAACACGATCCGAACGACGCGGCGCTGTGGCGTCTGCGCGGCCGTCTTGCCATCGCCCGACTCGATCTCGACGGCGCGGACACGATGCTGCAACGTGCGATCGATTGCGGCTTTCCGCGCGAGCGCATGTTGCCCTGGCTCGCCGAAACGGCTTACCTGCGCCGCGATTTCGCGCGCGTGCGCAAGCTGCTGGCCGAGATGGACAACCGCGCCGCGACGCCGACGCTGGCCGCCGTTCTCGATTTCTGGAAGCCACGCGGCCCGGGCGCCGCGCAGCCCCGCTCCATCTGAGGCCGCCCTCATGTTCTCACCGAAAACACCGTCACTGCCGCACGCGGATTCCGCCGATATCGCTTTGCTGCTCGAAGGCACGTTCCCTTATGTGAGCGGCGGCGTGTCGAGCTGGGTCAATCAGGTGATCCGCGCGTTTCCTGAGTATTCGTTCGCGCTGTGCTTTCTCGGCAGCCGTCCGCAGGACTATCCGAAGATGCAGTACGCGCTGCCCGACAACGTCGTGCATCTGGAGAACCACTATCTGTACGACTTCGCGCCGCCGCCGCTGGTACACAAACAGCGCGGCGACGCGTCCGCGTTCATGCGCTCCGCGCATCTGCACGACGCATTGCGCAACCCGGCGATGCGCCACGCGGCAGGCCGCATGCTCAAGGACATGCTCAACGACCTGCGCCCCGGCGGCGCATTGGGCGAAGACGCGTTTCTCTATTCGAAGGAAGCCTGGCACTATCTGACCGACCAGTACCGGCAGTTCTGCACTGACCCGTCGTTCGTCGATTACTTCTGGACCGTACGGATCATGCACAAGCCGCTGTGGCAACTCGCGAAGATTGCCGATGGCCTGCCGCGCGTGAAGATGTTCCATACGGTATCGACGGGTTATGCGGGTTTTCTCGGCGCGCTCGCGCGTTATCGCCATGCGCGGCCCTTGCTCGTGTCGGAGCACGGCATCTATACGAAGGAACGCAAGATCGATCTGTTCCAGAGCGAATGGATACGCGACAACCGCAGCATCTTCGAGCGCGACGTGTCGCAGATCGGCTATTTCCGCGACCTGTGGGTGCGCTTCTTCGAAACGCTCGGCCATGTGTGCTACGACGCGGCTGAAGACATCATCGCGCTGTATGAAGGCAATCGACGTCGGCAGATCATGGACGGCGCGCCCGAAGCGAAAACGGCCAACATTCCGAACGGCGTGAATCTGCCGAAGCTCGCGCCTTTACGCGCACAGCGCGCCGCAGGTGTGCCGAAGACGTTGTGCCTGATCGGCCGCGTGGTGCCGATCAAGGACATCAAGACCTTCATCCGCGCGATGCTGACCGTGGTGCGCCGCATGCCCGATGCCGAAGCGTGGATTGCCGGCCCGGAAAACGAGGACCCGTCGTATGCGGCGGAGTGCCATGCGCTCGTCGAGAGCCTCGGCTTGAGCGACAAGGTGAAGTTTCTCGGCTTCCAGAAGATCGACGAATTGCTGCCTAAATGCGGCGTGCTCGTGCTCAGCTCGATTTCGGAGGCGCTGCCGCTCGTCGTGCTCGAAGGCTTCGCGGCGGGCGTGCCGTCCGTCACGACGGACGTGGGTTCGTGCCGTCAACTGATCTACGGGCTGGAGGGCGACGACGCGGCGCTCGGGGCGGCGGGCCGCGTCGTACAGATCGCCGATCCGCGCGCGCTCGCCGAAGCCGCACTCGATCTGCTTGACGAAGACAACTGGCATGCCGCGCAGCAGGCGGGCATTGCGCGCGTCGAGCGCTATTACACGCAGGACCAGATGGTCGGCTCGTATCGCGATCTGTATGCGCGGCTCACCGCGCAGGCCGATCTCGCCGATCCACCCGCATCGGAAGCTGGCCTTCTGATGCAGATGCCTCACTGAACGGGAACACGCGACCATGGCAGGCATTGGTTTCGAACTGCGCAAGATGCTCCGGCGCAACACGCTGCTGGGGCTGATGCAGGCTTACACGTACGCGGGCCTGATCGGCGCGGGGCCGTGGGTGCTGTCGATCGTCGGCATTCTGCTGATCGGCGTGCTCAGCATTCCGTTCGTGTTGCCCACGGGATTGATCACGCAGTTCCAGGTGTCGGTCACGTATCTGATTTCGCTGTCGCTCGTGTTGACGGGGCCGTTGCAGCTTGCGTACACGCGTTTCACATCCGACCGCTTGTTCGAAAAGCGCCGCGATCTCGTGCTGCCGAATTTTCATGCGGTGATGTTCATCGTCACGGTCGCTTCGACTGTGCTCGGCGGGCTCGCCGTCGTCTTTCTCTTTCCGCAGCAGACGGCCGCCTATCGACTGTTGATGCTCGCGGGTTTCGTCGTGATGGGCAACATCTGGATCGCGACGATCTTCCTGTCGGGCATGAAGCAGTACATGTCGATCATCGTCGTGTTCTTCATCGGCTATGCGGTGACGACGGGCGCGGCGCTCTCGCTGAACCGGTTCGGCCTGACGGGCCTGCTGTCGGGCTTCGTGATCGGACAGACGGTGCTTCTGGTAGGCCTGCTCGCGCTGATCTATCGCGACTATCGCAGCGACCATTTCATCTCGTTCGAGATGTTCCGCAAGCAGTACCGTTACCCTTCGCTGATGCTGACGGGCTTTCTGTATAACCTCGGCATCTGGGCAGACAAGTTCATGTTCTGGTATTCACCCGGCACGGGACAGCCGGTGATCGGTCCGCTGCGGGCATCGATCATTTACGACATTCCCGTGTTTCTCGCGTATCTCGCGATCATTCCGGGCATGGCCGTATTTCTGATGCGCATCGAAACGGACTTCGTCGAATACTACGACGCGTTCTACGATGCCGTGCGCGAAGGCGCGTCGTTGCAGCATATCGAGCGCATGCGCAATGCGATGGTCGAGGCGTTGCGCAACGGCATCTGGGAGATCATGAAAGTGCAGGCGATCGCCGCGATGATGCTGTTCGCGGCGGGCACGATTCTGCTTCAATGGCTGCAGATATCGACGCTGTATCTGCCGCTGCTGTATATCGACGTGATCGCGGCCAGCATGCAGGTCGTGTTCATGGGCACGATCAATGTGTTCTTCTATCTCGACAAACGCAAGATCGTGCTGTTGCTGGTGGGTACGTTCGTCGCTTCGAATGTGGTGTTCACGGCGATCACGCTGTCGCTGAACCCTGCCTACTACGGCTATGGATTTGCAGGTTCGCTGCTGCTTGTCGTGCTCGCGAGTCTTTATCTGCTCGATCGCAAGCTGGATTCGCTGGAGTATGAGACCTTCATGTTGCAGTGAAAGCGCGGCGCGGACTGCCACGCCGCGCGCTTCACCCTGCGCTCAAACCACGTCGCCAAAGCGCGTTTCCGCGATCTGCTGACGGCGCTGGTCGCCCTGCCGCTCCAGCATCCAGCCCGGATATTCGGACGGCAGGCGGCTCACTTCATCGAGCATCTTGAGTTCTTCCGCGCTCAGTTCAACCTTCGTCGCGGCGATGTTGTCGTCCAGTTGCTCGACTCGCTTCGCGCCGACGATCACGCTCATCACCGACCGTTGATGCAATAGCCACGCCAGCGCGATCTGCGCGACCGACACGCCTTTCGCTTCGGCGATCGTGCGCATCACGTCCACGCAATCGAATGCGCGCTCGCGATTCACGGGCGGAAAATCGAATGTCGTGCGGCGGCTGCCTGCTTCGCCTTGCTCGTCGCGTTTATATTTGCCGCTGAGCAAACCGCCCGCGAGCGGACTCCATACCATCAGGCCGAGGCCCTCGCTTTGCAGCATCGGCACCAGTTCGCGTTCGAGATCGCGGCCCGCGATCGTGTAATACGCCTGCAACGTGTCGAAGCGCGCGAGGCCCAGGCGTTCCGAAATACCTAGCGCTTTCGCGATCTGCCACGCGGCCCAATTCGATACGCCGATATAGCGCACATGGCCGTGCTGCACGAGCGTATCGAGCGCGCGCAGTGTTTCCTCGATCGGCGTGGCGGGATCGAAGCCGTGGATCTGATACAGATCGACGTGATCGAGTTGCATGCGCTGCAAGCTCGCCTTGATGCCGTCCATGATGTGATAGCGCGACGCCCCGCGCGCGTTCGCGAAGTCGCCCGTCTGGCCGAATACTTTCGTCGCGACGACGACGCTGTCGCGCGGCACTTTCAGGTTCTTCAGCGCCTGACCCGTGATCTGCTCGGAGACGCCGGACGAGTAGACGTCGGCTGTGTCGATGAAATTGATGCCCGCGTCAATCGCGCGGCCGATCAGACGTTCAGCGTCACTCTGCTGCAGATCGCCGATGTGCTGCCAGATGCCGCCCGTGCCGCCGAAGGTCATCGTGCCGAGGCACAGTTCCGACACGAAAACGCCAGTGCGGCCAAGCTGGTTGTATCGCATGGTTCGAGACTCCAGGTGGGTGATGATGCGGTGCTGGGTCGATCAGAATACTCAATGCATGGCAATGCTGCTGGTGGGTTGACATGGCTTTCGATGTTGCCTCGTGCGATGCAGCAAGAACCGCTTTTCGAGCACGCTTTCATCAATATTTCATTCAGCACACGCGCGCAATTTCCGTCTTGCCGCTCTTTGGCTCATGTAGCATCGGCGTCGTGTTCTATAGGCTGATGAGATTCGCGGGGGCTGACATACCGTCATCGGCGACGCTGGCGTGTGCCGGAAGTTGTTGACCGGTAGTTGCGTTATGGCACGCACAATCGCCAGCCTCGGCACGCCCCTGCGAAACCTGCGAGACTGAACGGGTCTAACGGTTTTTACGGGCGAGGCACGCCGCGCACTGGATATGCAGCGCCCCGCCCCCATCTTCGACGTCATGACTTCCGCCTCTTCCGCCGCCCTCGGGCCGGCCGACCCGCTGGACGAGTTCCATCCGGCCGTCGCGGGCTGGTTCCAGAAAACCTTTGCCGCGCCCACTGACGCGCAGGTCGCCGCGTGGCCGTTGATCCGGGGCGGCCGGCACACGCTTGTCGCGGCGCCGACAGGCTCGGGCAAGACGCTGACCGCGTTTCTCGCCGCGCTCGACGAACTCGTGCGCGACGGGCTCGCGCAAGGCGGCGCATTGCCGGACGAGACGCTGGTGGTCTACGTGTCGCCCCTCAAGGCGCTGTCGAACGATATCCGCGTCAATCTGCAGATGCCGCTCGAAGGCATCGCGCACGAACTCGCCGCACGCGGGTTGCCCGTGCCCGAGATTCGCACCGCCGTGCGCACGGGCGACACGACGCAACAGGAACGCGCCGCGTTGAAGAAGCGCGCGCCGCACATTCTCGTCACGACGCCCGAATCGCTGTACGTGCTGCTCGGCTCGGCGTCGGGCCGCAAGATGCTCGCGACGGTCCGCACGGTGATCGTCGATGAAATCCACGCGATGGCGGGCGGCAAGCGCGGCAGCCATCTCGCGCTGTCGCTCGAACGGCTCGATGCGCTGTGCGGCCGGCGACTGCCGCGCATCGGTTTGTCGGCGACGCAAAAGCCGATCGAAGCCGTCGCGCGCTTTCTGGTCGGCGGCGCGAGTGTCGACAGCAGCGAGCCCGCCGACTGCGCGATCGTCGATGTCGGCCATGTGCGCGAGCGCGATCTCGCGCTGGAGATTCCGCCCGTGCCGCTCGAAGCGGTGATGTCGAACGAGGCGTGGGAACTCGTCTACAACCGGCTCGCCGAACTGGTCGCGCTTCACCGCACCACGCTCGTTTTCGTCAACACGCGGCGCATGGCCGAGCGCGTCGCGCGGCATCTAACCGAGCGTCTCGGCAAGGACGCCGTCGCCGCGCATCACGGTAGCCTCGCGAAGGAACATCGCCTCGACGCGGAGCAGCGTTTGAAGCGCGGCGAACTGCGCGTGCTGATCGCAACGGCTTCGCTGGAACTGGGCATCGATATCGGCGACGTCGATCTGGTCTGCCAGATGGGCTCGCCGCGCGCGATCGCGCCGTTTCTGCAACGCGTCGGACGTTCGGGCCACCATGTGGGCGGCATGCCGAAGGGAAGGCTGTTCCCGTCGTCGCGCGACGATCTGATCGAATGCGCGGCGCTGCTCGATTGCGTGCGGCGCGGTGAACTCGATCTGCTGCACATTCCGCGCGCGCCGCTCGACGTGCTCGCGCAGCAGATCGTCGCCGAAGTCTGCAACGCCGAATGGAGCGAGGACGCGCTGTTCGAACGCTTCCGCCACGCCGCGCCGTATGCTGCGCTCGAACGTGAGCAATACGACGCCGTGTTGCGCATGCTCGCCGAGGGCTACACGAGCCGTCACGGTCCGCGCGCTGCGTACGTGCATCGCGACGCCGTCAACGGCACATTGCGCGGACGGCGCGGCGCGCAGCTCTACGCGGTGACGTCGGGCGGCACGATTCCGGAGAACGCGGATTACACAGTGGTACTCGAACCGCATGGGCTCAATATCGGCACGGTCAACGAAGACTTCGCCGTCGAAAGCCTCGCAGGCGACGTGTTCCAGCTCGGCAATGCGTCATACCGGATCATGCGCGTCGAAAGCGGCCGCGTGCGCGTCGAGGACGCGCAAGGCCAGCCGCCGAACATCCCGTTCTGGCTCGGCGAGGCGCCCGGACGCAGCGATGAATTGTCGGCGGGCGTCGCGCGGCTGCGCTCGGAGATCGAGCGGCGGCTCGCCGTCGCGAAGACCATTTCGTCAATTACTTCGGATACCGATACATTTTCCGATTCGCACGGCGGCGGCATCGCAACCCTCGCCGAGCAACCGGCCACGGTTGCGCTCGATCTAGAACCCGCCATCGCGTGGCTCGTTGAACAGACTCATCTGCCCGAAGCGGCGGCACGGCAGATCGTCGAATATCTGGCGCGCGCCCGCCAGGCGCTCGGCGCGCTGCCCACACAAGACACGCTCGTCATGGAGCGCTTTTTCGACGAATCGGGTGGCACGCAGCTTGTGATTCATACGCCGTTCGGCAGCCGCGTCAATCGCGCGTGGGGCCTCGCGTTGCGCAAGCGCTTTTGCCGCACGTTCAATTTCGAGTTGCAGGCAGCCGCGACGGAAGACGCGATCGTGCTGTCGCTAACGGGCGCGCACAGCTTCGCGCTCGATGAAGTGTGGCGCTATCTGCGCTCCGCGACAGCCGAACATGTGCTGATCCAGGCGCTGCTCGACGCGCCGCTGTTCGGCGTGCGCTGGCGCTGGAACGCGACGACGGCGCTCGCGTTGCCGCGCTACACGGGCGGACGCAAGACGCCGCCGCCGTTGCAGCGCATGCGCAGCGACGATCTGCTCGCGACCGTGTTCCCCGATCAGGCCGCGTGCCTCGAAAACATCGCCGGCGAGCGCGAGTTGCCGAGTCATCCGCTCGTCGATCAGACAGTCGACGATTGTCTGCACGAAGCGATGGATACGGATGCGTGGCTCGCGTTGCTGCGCCGGATCGAAAGCGGCAAGATCGCGCTCGTCTCGCGCGATTTGCCCACGCCTTCGCCGCTCGCCGCGGAAATCCTCACCGCGAAACCGTACGCGTTTCTCGACGATGCACCGATCGAAGAGCGCCGTACGCAGGCGGTGCTGAATCGCCGCTACACGAGCGGCCCCGCATCCGCCGACGATCTCGGCGCGCTCGATGCCGACGCGATTGCGAGTGTCGGCGAAGAAGCGTGGCCGCAAGCTCGCAACACCGACGAGATGCACGAAGCGCTGACAGGCCTTGCGTGCATCACGGAGGCCGAGGCGCAGCGCAACGAAGGCTGGCCCGCGTGGCTCGCGGAACTCGCTAAAACAGGCCACGCCGCGCGCATGCAGATCGCGCAGCATGACGCGCTGTGGCTGCCCGCGGAGCGCCTGACGTGCCTGCGCGCGATTTATCCGCAGGCTGAAGTCGAACCGGCGCTGCGTGCGCCGAAGGGTTTCGACGAAGCCTGGACGGAAGACGACGCGCTCGTCGATGTGGTGCGCGCGCGGCTGACGGGATTCGGGCCGCTGCCGCTTGCGTCGATCGCACGCGCGCTTGCGCTGCCCGCTTCGACCGTCGCGCAGGCGCTCACGCGGCTCGAAGCGGAAGGTTATGTGATGCGCGGCCGCTTCACGCCGGGCACCACCGATGAAGAATGGTGCGAGCGGCATCTGCTCGCACGCATCCATCGCTACACGGTGCGGCGCTTGCGGCGCGAGATCGAGCCCGTCGAGCGGCACGACTTCATGCGCTTTCTGTTCGCGTGGCAGCGTCTCACACCCGACACGCGCGGCGAAGGGCGCGACGCGCTCGCCGCCGTGCTCGATCAGCTCGAAGGTTTTCAAGCTGCCGCGAGCGCATGGGAAGAAGACATCTTGCCCGCGCGGCTGAAGGACTATTCGATCACGTCGCTCGACGAGCTGTGCCGTTCGGGCAAGATCGTCTGGACGCGGCTCACGGATCGCGCGCGCGGCGCGAGCGGTCCGGTGCGCAGCACGCCCATCGTGCTGTTGCCGCGCCGCGCGCTGCCCGTGTGGACTGCGCTGCTCGATACGTCGAAACAGCCGGAGCTGTCGCCGAAAGCGCAACTGGTGTTCGATACGCTGACGCAGCATGGCGCGATGTTTTTCGACGAGCTATCGGGCGACGTTCGGCTGCTGCGCGTCGAACTCGAAAACGCGCTCGGGGAACTGGTCGCGGCGGGCGTCGTCAATTCGGATAGTTTCGCGGGTTTGCGTGCGCTGTTGAAACCCGTCGCGAAGCGCAACGCGTCGTACTTTCCGAGCCGGCGTCCGCGCGGCGCGGGCGCGTTGATTGGCGGGATGGACGATGCGGGGCGTTGGGCGCTGTTGCGTCGTCGGCCTGCCGCCGCTGTGTCCGAAGAACCCGCGCCCTCTCCTTCCCGACGTTCTTCGCCTTCCTTCGCGCCGGAAGTGATCGAGCATGTCGCGATGGCGTTGTTGCGGCGCTATGGTGTCGTGTTTTGGCGGCTGCTGGAGCGCGAAGCTGAATGGCTGCCGCCGTGGCGCGATCTGCTGCGCGTGTATCAGCGGCTCGAAGCGCGCGGGCAGGTGCGCGGCGGGCGCTTCGTCAATGGTCTCGCGGGTGAGCAGTTCGCGCTGCCGGAAGCGATTCCGCTGTTGCGTGAGGTGCGCCGGCATGCGAATGATGGTGGTTTTGTGTGTGTTGCGGGTACTGATCCGCTGAATCTGGTCGGGACGTTGCTGCCGGGGGACAAGGTGCCTGCTGTTGCGGGTAATCGCGTGTTGTATCGTGATGGTGTGGCTGTTGCGTCGCTCGTGGCCGGCGAGTTCAACCTGCCCGATGATGCTGATGGCGAGACGAAGCAGTTAATGCGCATGAGGCTCGCACGGCGATATTGAGCGGGCGGTAGCTGCTTTGTCTGCGACGGCTGGGTGGTTTGCTCGGGATTGCGCTGGCATCCGCGTTTTGCATTCGCGCTTCAAGCGTCGCCCCTGTGCGGGGCGGCACCTACTTTTCTTTGCCGCCGCAAAGAAAAGTAGGCAAAAGAAAGCGGCTCACACCGCCAGTTCTTGCGTTTGCCTGAGGGCCCCCACAGGGTCTTATGCTTCACACGGCAGCCTTTCTGTTTGCGTGCGTTGCCAACGCTTCGAACGAACGCCTCACCCACTTCGAATACCCGTACTCGGGCTAGCGGCAGCGAATGGGTTCCGCCGCCCAGGTGGCAAACTGTGTGTAGGTTGTCGCGTCGTACAGCTTGGCGCTCTTACATGGTGGTATGCGTGCGCTATCGGTCCGGAGTGAGGCCTGTGCAGTACTACGGCCTACACACAGTTTGCCACCTGGGCGGCGGTGGACTATCTGGCACGGCATGATGCGGCGCGGGTGCGTGAAGCGGGTGATGCGCACCGCAAGAGCGTTGGCAACGCACGTGAGCACGTGCGTTGCCGTGTGAAGCGTAAGACCCTGTAGGGGCCCTCAGGCAGGAAGAAATGTTAGCGGTGTTAGCCGCTTTCTTTTGCCTACTTTTCTTTGCGGCGGCAAAGAAAAGTAGGCGCCGCCCCGCACAGGGGCGACGCTTGAAGCACGAAGGCATAGCGCGGATGCCAGCGCAAAGGCCCAAAAAACCAAACCGGATGCCAGCGCAACCCCAAGCAAAACCAAACCAGCGGCTTGCCCGCCTCGACCGCGCCGCGCTCGCGAACTAGCGCATCACTCGCCTGGCGCGTACAGATCGAGCAACTTCAGCGTCACGCCATTGGTCCACCCAAACCCATCCTGCAACGGATACTCACCGCCTCCGCCCCCGCCCGTCCCCGACCCTTCAACGACATACTTCTCAACCAGCTTCTGCTCCTTCGCATAAACGTTCTTCACATCCGCAAGAAAGCGCGTACCAATCTGCTGCGCGAGATCACTGCGCCCATACCGCCGCAACCCTTCGATCGCAATCCAGTGCAGTGGCGCCCAGCCATTCGGCGCATCCCATTGCTGGGTCGTGTCGTAGGTCGAGGTCGTCAGACCGCCCGGCTTAAGCAACACGCCCGCGACGACGTTTGCCGTCTTCTGCGCCCGATCGGGCCACGCAACCCCCGCGAACAGCGGATACAGCATCGCGGGCGTCTGGTTGTCGCGTGCCTTCGCGAGCTTCCAGTCGTAATCGCCGTAGTAACCCTTGCTATTCCACAGATACCGGTTGATGCCCTCGGCACGCTTCGCCGCCTTGCCGATAAACTGCACGACACAACTGAAATCCCGCGTCTCCGAGCAACCACGCGCGATGCTCGTCTCCAGATGGAACATCAGGCTGTTCAGATCGACGGGAATGATCGAAGTAGTGCGAACGGTCGTTAGATTCATGTTGTCGCCGAACCAGCGCGAGCTGAAGTCCCAGCCGCTTTCCGCCGTCGCGCGCAGATCGCGGTAGACCTCGTTCGGCGCGCGGCCGGTTGCCTTCTGCGCCGTCTGCACGTCTTCGAGATACGACTCGTCGCGCGGCGTGTCGAGTTCGTCCCAATAGCGGTTCAGCACCGTCTTGTCCGGCAACACGACGACATTGCGCGTCGCGTCGCCCGGCTTCGTCGTCGACGCGCCCTGCATCCAGTACGCGTATTCCTTGCGCATCGCCGGCAAATACTTCTGATAGACGCGCCCGCCTTCGACCTTTGCCGCAAGCTCGACCATGTACGAGAAGAACGGCGGCTGCGAGCGGCTCAGATAGTAAGTCCGGTTGCCGTTCGGAATGTGGCCATACGTGTCGATCATGTACGCGAAGTTGTCGAGCATGTTGTCGACGAGATCTTCATGTCCCGACTCCTGCAGGCCGAGCATCGTGAAATAGGTGTCCCAGTAGTAGCCTTCGCGGAAGCGCCCGCCGGGCACGACGTAGGGCTTGGGCATCGGAATCAGCGAGCTGTACGGAGGCGCCGTCGTCGTCGTGCGCGTGAGTTCGGGCCACAGCCAGTTGATGTGATCGCGCAGCGACTGGTTCGGCGGCGGCGTGATCACCGGCTCGGAAGGCAGCGTGAAGTACTGGTCGACGAAGTTTTTCAGCGAGAAGTTCGGCTGGCTCTTCTGCGTTTCGTAGGCCTGCAGGATCGTTGCGGGGTCCGCTTTCGGCAGCGCGTCGACGAAGGTCTTCTGGTCGGAATAGATCTGCTGGGTCTGCACGGCGACGAACAGGTCGCCATACAACTTGTCGGGCGGCGGCGGTAACGTGCCGCCCACCTGCGTATCGGCGCTCGCGATGCGCGCGAACCCTGCCAGCAGCACAAAGCTTGAGAACGCAACAGCGCGCGCGGCGGTTCGCCTGCGCAGAGGCGGCGCGTATGCAGGCGCCGCGCATTGCATCGGGTCAAAAAGAACTGCGGTTGATGGATGTGTACTGACGGTCCTGCCACAAACAGACGACAGCGTACTCATGTCTCCCTCCTCGGAAAGGTGGACAACCGGTCTGGTCTGCCGTCGCGCTTTTTGATTGCCACGCGAGCATCGCATAGGTGTACGCGCGTGCGCAATCGCGCGTGAACGTTTGCGGAACCGATCCCTGAAAAGCATCTTTTTTTCTATGCTTTCTGATTAAAGAAAGGTGATTCAAAGGTCGTTAATCAATTCGGAGCCGGACGTCCGGCCGCTTCGTTACAATGAAGCAAGTCAGTCATCGATAAGACTCTTCGCCACCGCGTGCTGGACTCGTATTCGGAGCTCGACTGGAGGCAACTTTTTTGCCCGGGGACCCTTCATGAACGACGATCAACACGATCAGGTGCTTTTCGCCCGATTCGGAACGAGCAGCCCCTGCTGGCGGCTGTCTAGCGACAGCAATGCGCTCGAACTGACGCCCGAAACGGATGACGACACGGCCACGGTCGCCATTGCCCTCTCGGGTGCGCAGGCCGCGCAGATCCGCAGGCTCACGGGCGTCACCGCGCACCTGACCATGGACGTACGCCTGTTCGGCGAAGCGCTGCGTCTGCATCTGGTCGGCAAGAAGCTCAACAGCAGCACCTGGGCAGGCACAGCTTCGGCCTACGAAGACACCGAATCCGTCGCGCGCGATCTGGTGCATGGGCTGTCGTTCGCCGAGCAGGTCGTGTCGGAAGTCAATTCCGTCGTCGTGATCGTCGACAAGAACGGCCGCATCCAGCGCTTTAACCGGCTCGCCGAAGAACTCACGGGCATGAAGGAAGAAGACGTGGTCGGGCGCAGCGTGTGGGCGCTGTTCATGTCTTCGGAAGCGGGCGCGGCGTCAAGCCAGAACATTTCGGGGTTTTTCAATCAGGGCGTCGCGTATGAAGTCGAGCGGCGCGTGCGCACCGTGCATGGCGAGCGGCTTTTCCTGTTTCGCAACAAGTTCGTGATGAGCGGCAGCGGCGTCGACGAACAGTTTCTGATCTGCTCGGGCACCGACATCACGGAGGAACGCCGCGCGCAGGAGCGTCTGTCGGAACTGGCGAACACCGATTCGCTGACGGGCCTGCCCAACCGCAACGCGATTCACGACAAGACGCGCGCGGCCATTGCCAGCGCGGCGGCGGGCGAATCCGTCGGCATCCTGTTTCTCGATCTCGACAACTTCAAGAAGGTCAACGACCACTACGGCCACGTGTTCGGCGACCGGCTGATCCAGGATGTTTCTTCGGCCGTGCGCGAGTGCCTCGCCGACGACGACACGCTCGCGCGGCTGGGCGGCGACGAGTTCATCGTGTTGTCGCCTGTCGCGTCGGTCGGGTCCATGGAAGCGATGGCGCAGCGCATTCTGGAGCGGCTGCGCGTGCCGTTCAGCCTTGGGCTCGTCGAGGTCTACACGGGCTGCTCGATCGGCATCGCGATGTTCCCCGAACATGGCGACAGCCTCGAAGCGCTGATCCGCGCCGCCGATACCGCCATGTACGTCGCCAAAGACGACGGCAAGCGCACCTATCGCGTGTTCTCGCCGGAGATGAACCGCAAGGTCGCCGAGTACATGTGGCTCGATACGAACTTGCGGCGCGGCCTCGAAGAAGGCCAGTTGACGCTGCACTATCAGCCGAAGCTGTCGCTGGCCACGGGCACCGTGTACGGCGTCGAGGCGCTGGTGCGCTGGAATTCGCCGGAGCGCGGGCAGATCATGCCCGCCGCGTTCATTCGCTACGCGGAAGAGTCGGGGTTGATCGGGCCGCTTGGCCGCTGGGTCATGCAAACGGCGGCCGAACAGGCCTCGCAGTGGAAGGCGCGCGGGCTGTCGCTGCGCGTGGCGATTAACGTGTCGGCGCGGCAACTGGTGGATACGGCCGTGGTGTCGCATTTCACGGAGGCCTTGCAGCGCGCGCAACTCGATCCTTGCCTGCTCGACATCGAGCTGACGGAGAGTTGCCTGATCGAAGACGAAGCGGCCGCGATCGACCTGATTACGCAATTCCGCGATCTTGGCGCGCAGGTCCATCTGGATGATTTCGGCACGGGCTATTCGTCGCTGTCGCAGCTTGGGCGCATTCCGCTCGACGTGATCAAACTGGACCGCAGCTTCGTAAGCTCGATCAACGCGGACAGGAAATCTCAGGCGCTGGTGCGCTCGATGGTAGCCGTCGCGCAGGCGCTGCAACTGAAGGTGGTGGCGGAGGGAATCGAGACGGAATCGGAAGAGCTGTTCATGAAGGGACTAGGCGTCGAATACGTGCAGGGCTTTCTGTACGGCAGGCCGATGCCCGCAGCCGAATTCGAGCGCTGGCTGCATGACAGGCAGAAGATCCGCTTGATCGCCTGAACCCCCGAAAAGTTCGCTCGACCTTTGGAATCTCCCGCCTGTCGGCCGCTCACGCGGCTGGCTACTGCGTGTTGCATGCTGCTTGATGCCTTTGCTACGTTGATAGTTGCGTCAATACCTGACGGGTGCAGACGGAGCGCGTAACGCTAGGCGCGGGGGCGTTCTGCCAATCAGACTACTGTCCTTCCTGCTTACGCAACGTTCATCGCAGCCGGGCGCAGATTGCTTGCGCGGCGGTTTTGCAGCATCACGAGCCGCTCCATGAACGCGAGGTCCTTCTCCTCGATCGTGAACGCGGACTCCACCCAATCTTCGGTAATTTCCATCAGTTCGGCACGCGACAGCTGTAGCACGCGCTGACGTGCCCGCACCATCGCGCGGATGCCGTTGAGCTTGGGGCGCAACGTATCGATGAAGGTGCGCGTCGCGATATACGCCTCGCCCGGCTCGAACAGATGGTCGACGAGGCCGCGGCTTTCGTGCCACTCAGCCGTGTGCGATTCGCCGCCGCCGATCAGTTCTTCCGCGAGACGCATGCCCGCCTTGCGCGCGACGAGCGAATAGCCACCCATGCCCGGGAACAGGTTGAAGGCGATCTCCGGGAAGCCCATCCGCGCGTCGTTCTGCGCGAGCACGAAATGGTGCGCGAGCGCCGCTTCAAAGCCACCGCCGAGCGCGCTGCCCTCGATCATCGCAATCGAAATCGCACCGGTGTCGAAGCCGCGCGCCGCCGCATGCACGCAATCGACACAGGCGCGCGCATACGCCATCAACTCCTGGCGGCGGCCTGCGCGAATCGCGTCGGCAAAAAAGCTGAGATCGCCGCCGACGTTGAACATGGTCGGAATTACGGAGCCTGTCACCCAAAAATCGATGCGCACATTGGAATCGCGCGCGGCCCGCGCGAGTTCAAGAATGTCATGCACCAGTTCGAGGTTGAAGCATGGCCGCGGTTGCGCGCGCAACATCATCCACATGACGTTGCGCTCTTCTTCGTAATACGCGGAGATTTGCGACAGCTTGCCAGCTTCGAGGAACGGACGGCAGGCGTGATGGTTTTGCAGATTCATTTTGAATGGTCCTTTTTGAAGTTAAAAACTCGGGTGAAGCATTGCGAGCCTAAAACAGACCAGAATCTGGTGGGGCGGCCTAACCAACAGAAGAATGCAGTTCTTCATAAGTATGGCGACGCCCGCTGGACGGGCTTCTTGCCAGGCGCGGCTGTCGCAAACGATTGCCGTCCAGAATAAAACTTCAAACAAACGTTCTCGCCACCGCTTTAATAAGGGCGCAAAGCGGTAATTAGAATATCTGTTTTAATTTTGGGTGAATTGTGGAGGCAAACGTTTTAATGCAATCCGAAGTTATTCTGATTGCATTGTTTTGCGAATTCGTGGCGAGGAGAGGCAAAAAGCGGCAAAGCGGCGAGGCCGCGCTTTCGGTCGGTGTTTGACCCGCGTCGGTCGATCGATGCGCGTGCAACGACATCCGCTGTGACGCCGCGCGTTACTGCAAGCGCGCGGACCAGCTATCGGCATCTTCCTGCGACAGTCCCGCCGCGAGCGCCGCCTCGCGGATCTGCCGCCATGTCTGCGGATCGACGGGAATGCCGTTGGCCTCGCGCTCGGCGCGCGTCGCGCGCTCCGGCTCGCCCGGCGCATAGATGCGCTCCGCGCCGCCGGAGAGCGGCGACGCCTTCACCCATTCGACGAACGCATCCGCCTCGGCCTCGGCGTTGGGCGCATCGAAGGCGGCGGGATCGGCGATCACCGACAGCATGCAGTTGATGATCGCGTTGGTCTTTTGCAGCGTGTCCTCGTGCGTCGTGTAGCCGCCCGACAACGCGCCGCCGAAAATCTCGCACATTGCCGCGAGGCCGAAGCCCTTGTGGCCGCTCGCCTGTCCGCCGACGGGCATCAGCGCGCCGAACGGTTCTTCCATCATCACTTTCGGCTCGACGGTCGGCTTGCCTTCGTGGTCGATCAGCGCGCCGGGCGGCACCTGCTTGCCCTGGTTGTACGCGACGCGCGTCTTGCCGTAAGCGACGGCGCTGGTCGCGAAGTCGAGCACGAGCGGCGCCTTGCCCTCGCGCGGAAAAGCCGCGCAAAACGGATTGGTGCCGATGCGGCGGTCCGCGCCGCCAAACGGCGCGACGAGCGGATCACCCGCCACGTTGACGAAGTGGAACGACGCGAGCCCCGCCTTCGCGCACTGCTCGGCCCAATGCCCGATCCGCCCGATGTGGTGCGCGTTGCGCAGCGCGACGGCGCACACGCCGAGCTTTTTCGCACGCTCGATGCCCTGCTCCATCGCTTCATGCGCGACGACCTGGCCGAAGCCCTTGCCGCCGTCGACGGTCAGCACTGCGCCGACATCTTTCACGACGCTCGCGTGCGCGTTCAGCTTCAGCTCGAGATCGCGCAGCGAATCGACATAGCGCGGAATCATGCCGACGCCATGCGAATCGTGTCCCGTGAGATTGGCTGCAACGAGATGATCGGCGACGAGCTGGGCTTCACGCGGCGAACTGCCCGCCTGCTCCCATATCGCGCGCACGTAGGCGTGCAGTTGATCGACGGGAATACGGGGAGCGCGCGTGTCGTTCATTCGATGATCGGTTCGTCAAGGAAAACGGATGGGCAGTGAGAGAAGCCGGCCGGCTTCTCTCACGGGGGAAAATGCTTCAGCGTCGAACGTTCTGGACAGACATCAAGGCGCGGCAGCAATCACCTCAGCGACAGCCGCCGTCAACTTCTTGCCGTACGGCACATGCAGGAACTCGTTCGGACCGTGCGCGTTCGACTTCGGCCCGAGCACGCCACACACCATGAACTGCGAGGTCGGGAAGCCCGCCTTCAACACGTTCATCAGCGGGATCGTGCCGCCCTGCCCGATGAACGCGACATCCGCGCCGAAGTGCTGGCGCGACGCGTCGTTCAGCGCGGTGCCGAGCCACGGCGCCAGTTCCGGCGCGTTCCAGCCCGTCGCCGCGCCCGCGTCCGGCTTGAACGTGACCTTCGCGTTGTACGGCGGATCGAACTCCAGCAGCGACTTCATCTGTTGCACGGCATTTTCCGCATCGACGAGCGGCGGCAGGCGCAGCGACAGCTTGAACGCCGTGCGCGGACGCAGCACGTTGCCCGCATCCGCGAGGGACGGCAGACCCGACGCGCCCGTCACCGACAGCGACGGACGCCAGGTGGAATTGAGCAGCGCTTCTTTCGGGTCGGTGGTGGTCGGCAGCACGGGACCGCCGTCCTGTCCGCAGGCCCACGGCAGCTTTTTCCACACGTCGTCGCCGAGAATCTTCGCGGTCGCTTCGGCTTCGTCGAGACGGTCGAGCGGAACCGGGCAATGGAAGCCCTTCGGCAGCAGCGTGCCGTCGGCAGCGTCTTCGAGACGCTCGAACATTTGCCGCATGATGCGGAAGCTCGACGGCGCGATGCCGCCGTAGCCGCCCGAGTGAATGCCTTCGTCGAGCACCTGCACTTCGAGGTCGCCGGAAACGAGGCCGCGCAGCGACGTGGTGAGCCACAGCTGATCGTAGTTGCCCGCACCCGAGTCCAGGCACACGACGAGCCCGACCTTGCCGAGCCGCTCGCGCAACGCGTCGACGTACGGCAGCAGATCGTAGCTGCCCGACTCTTCGCAGGTTTCGATCAGGCCGACGCAGCGCGGCCGCTCGATGCCTTGCGCGTCGAGCGCGGCCAGCGCGGTGAGGCTGGCGTAGATCGCGTAGCCGTCGTCTGCGCCGCCGCGGCCGTAGAGCTTGCCGTCTTCGAGCTTCGGCGTCCACGGGCCGAGGTCGTTGCGCCAGCCGTCGAATTCCGGCTGCTTGTCGAGGTGGCCGTACAGCACGATGGTGTCCGTGCTGCCCGAGCGCGTGGCGGGCGATTCGAAGAAGATCACGGGCGTGCGGCCCGGCAGGCGCACGATTTCGAGCTTCAGTCCGCGCACGGGCTGCTGCTCCGCCCACTTCGCGGCTTCTGTGATCACGCGCTCGATATAGCCGTGCTTTTCCCAATCGGCATCGAAAGCCGGGCTCTTCGCGGGCACGGCGATGTAGTCGGTGAGCGCCGGCACGATCTCATCGTTCCATTTGCGATCGACGAATTCGCGCAGTGTGTCGTGATTCAGCTTTTGAGCTTGTTGAGTGTCGTCGGAGATCATGATGGCCATATCCGGTGCAGTCAAAACGCACATGATAGACCTTACGGCGCGGCTTGCCGAATTCGTGTGAACCTCCCGTGAACCATCAGGCGCCTGCCTTGCAATCAGCCTTCAAACGGCAAGCGGACGATGCCCGATCGCGCGACAATGAACGGATAGATTCCGCGCCTGGGGAGGTTCGATGAACGAGATGATGATACAAGGCGTCGCGACCGTCGCCGCGCTGGGACTGTACTTTCTGCCGTCGATCATCGCCGATCGCCGCAAGCGCTACGACATTCTGACCCTCGCCCTGTTCAATGCATGCATGGGCTGGACGGTGTTCGGCTGGCTGGTCGCGCTGTACTGGGCGTGGCAGCCGAATCCGCCCGTCAATCTGGAAGGCGAAGTGGTGCGCTCGCGCCGCACCCTCAGCATGCGAACCTTCACGAAGGGACTCGGCGAGCGCGTGCGGTGGCGCGAATCGCGCGACCGTTCGACCAAATAGCGCGCCGCCTGCCGCACAACGACCAGGACCACATGATGCAGATCACCCCGTTCCAGATTTCGATTCCCGACTTCGAGCTTGCCGCGCTCAAGACGCGCCTCGCGCAAACACGCTGGCCCGACACGTTCGATAGCGCGCCGTGGTCGCTCGGCACCGACATGAACTATTTGCGCGATCTCATCGATCACTGGGCGGGCGCGTACGACTGGCGCGCGACGGAAGCGCGGCTCAATCAGGAGCCGCAATTCGTCGCGCAGGTCGGCGATCTTGCCGTGCATTTCGTGCATCGGCGTGGCACGGGTCCGAAGCCCTACCCGCTCGTCATCACGCACGGCTGGCCCGGCTCGTTCATCGAGTTCGCCGAACTGGTGCCGCAACTGTGCGACCCGGCGTCGTTCGGCGCGGACCCCGCCGATGCATTCGATGTCGTCGTCCCGTCGATGCCCGGCTATGGCTTTTCGGAGCGGCCTTCGAAGCCGGGCATGTCGGTGTTCGCGATCGCCGGCCTGTGGGTCGAGCTGATGCGCGGGCTCGGCTACACGCGCTTTGGCGCGCAAGGCGGCGACCTGGGCGCGGCGGTGTCGATCGCGTTGGCGGCCAACCATGCACAGCATGTCGACGGCATTCATCTCAACTTCCTGCCGAGTTCGTACGCGCCGGGCGTCGCGCCCGACGATCCGTCCATCACGCAGGAAGAGCGGGATTTTCTCGCGTCGAAGGCGGTGTTTGCCGATGCCGAAGGCGCCTACGCCCACATGCACGCAACGAAGCCGAACACGGCAGCGTTCGCGTTGAACGATTCGCCTGCGGGGCTGGCTGCGTGGATCGTCGAGAAATTCCGCGCGTGGAGTGATTGCGACGGCGACATCGAGCGGGTGTTTTCGAAGGACCAGTTGCTGACCGATCTGTCGTTGTACTGGCATACGCAGACGATCGGCTCGTCGATGCGGCTCTACGCGGAAACACGCGCGCGGCCATTGCGCTTCGAGCCGGGCCAGCGCGTCACGCCACCGCTCGGCTTTGCGCGTTTTCCGAAGGAAATCAGCCAGCCGCCGCGCTCGTGGATCGAACGCGTCTTCAATGTCACGCAGTTCGCGGATATGCCCCGCGGCGGGCACTTTGCCGCGATGGAACAGCCCGCGCTGCTTGCCGAAGAGATACGGCGCTTCTTCCGGCCGCTGCGCGGCTGAGCGTTTAACCCGGCGTTATCGACGCGACTGCGCAAGCGTATCGAAGCGCTCGCGCGCGGCGTCGAGCGCGCCGCCATGCGTCTCGGCCCAGCGGTCGAGCGTGACGAGCGCATCGCTCAACGACAGCCCGAGCGCGCTCAACCGATATTCGACGTGCAAGGGTTTCGTGCCGCACACGTCGCGGATCACGAGCCCGTTGCGCTCCAGCTCGCGCAGCGTCTGCGACAGCACCTTCTGCGAAATGCCGCCAATCTTGCGCAGCAGCGCGTTGTTGCGCATCGGTCCGTCCTGCAGCGCGGGCAGGATCAGCAGCGTCCATTTACTCGCGATCAGTTCGAGCGCGAGCCGCGACGAACAGGCCTCGTCGAATACGTTGCCTGGGTGCTGCGCCTCGTTCGCGGCGTCGACGGAATGGTCCGGCGCGGGCATTGCCATGGTTACCAGAAGGTGCGTAATGGTCAGCGGATCACTATACCTCTACGCTGCGTCCATTCTTCAAATGGAGGTAGTGATGGCGTGGTTAATCCTGCTCGCGGCAAGCGTCGTTGAAATCCTGATGGGCCTTTCCCTCAAGTATGCGAATGGCTGGACGCGTTTCTGGCCGAGCGTCGGCGGCGTGGCGGCCGCGCTTGCGAGCGTCTTCCTGCTGACGCTCGCGATGAAGCACCTGCCCGCAGGCACCGCGTATGTCGTGTGGACGGGCATCGGGTCGATGGGCATCACGCTGCTCGGCATCGTGCTGTTCGGCGATCCCGTCTCGGCGCCGCGCATCGCGTGCATGGTGATGATCGTTGGCGCGGCGGCGGCGCTCAAGTGTATCGACGGGTAGTGCCGTTTTTGTATCTGGCGTGCGCCGGCAGCGCGCGGAACAATCGACCAGTTCGCGCGACTGGCGCTCAATCGAGGTGGATCACCACCGGGAAACGCGAACCGGAATGCAGATTCCGTCACGCCGCGCGCCTGGGCCTTGCCTTGATCCTTCGATCGGTCTTCCTTCAACGGAGCTCACGCAATGCCTCAAACGTCGCATCTCGTTGCATTTGCTTTTGTCGCGCTTGGGATGGCGCTCACGCCCGGGCCCAATATGATCTATCTGATCTCGCGGTCGATTTGCCAGGGCCGCGTGGCCGGGCTGATTTCGCTCGGGGGCGTGGCGCTTGGTTTTGTGGTCTATATGTTCTGCGCGGCATTTGGCATTACGGCGTTGCTGCTTGCGGTACCGTTCGCGTATGACACGCTGCGGTTTGGTGGCGCGCTTTATCTGCTGTATCTCGCGTGGCAGGCCGTGAAGCCGGGCGGACGCTCGCCGTTCCAGGTGCGCGATTTGCCCGTCGATAGTCCGCGCAAGCTGTTCACGATGGGCTTCATCACCAATCTGCTGAATCCGAAGATTGCTGTGCTTTATCTTTCGCTGCTGCCGCAGTTTATTGATCCGCAGCATGGCAGTGTGCTTGGGCAATCGTTGATGTTTGGCGTGGTTCAGATCGTGCTGAGTATTTCCGTCAATTCGACGGTCGCTATGACGGCGGGGTCGATTGCCGTGTTTCTCGCGAGGAAGCCGACGTGGCTCGTCGTGCAGCGGTGGATGATGGGGACTGTGCTGGCTGGGCTCGCTGTCAGGATGGTCACGGAAGCGCGGCGGTAGTGCTGTTGATTTGTCTGCGACGGCTGGTTGGTTTGCCTGGGTTTTCGCTGGCATCCGCGCTTTGCCTTCGCGCTTCAAGCGTCGCCCCTGTGCGGGGCGGCACCTACTTTTCTTTGCCGCCGCAAAGAAAAGTAGGCAAAAGAAAGCGGCTAACACCGCCAACACTTGTGTTTGCCTGAGGGCCCCCACAGGGTCTTACGCTTCACACGGCAGCCTTTCTGTTTGCGTGCGTTGCCAACGCTTCGAATGAACGCCTCACCCGCTTCAAACACCCGTACACGGGCTAACGGCAGCGAACGGTAAATGCCGCCCAGGTGGCAAACTGTGTGTAGGTTGTCGCGTCGTATAGCTTGGTGCTCTTACAGGCTGGAACGCGTGTGCTATCGGGTCCGAAGTGAGGCGTGTGAGGCGCTACGGCCTACACACAGTTTGCCACCTGGGCGGCCGTGGAATATCTGGCACGGCATGGTGCAGCGCGGGTGAGTGAAGCGGGTGAGGCGCTCCGCAAGAGCGTTGGCAACGAACATGGGTCACGTGATTGCCGCGTGAAGCGTAAGACCCTGTGGGGGCCCTCAGGCAGGAAGAAATGCTGGCGGTGTTAGCCGCTTTCTTTTGCCTACTTTTCTTTGCGGCGGCAAAGAAAAGTAGGTGCCGCCCCGCACAGGGGCAACGCTTGAAGCGCGAAGGCAAAGCGCGGATGCCAGCGCAAAGACTGCGGATGCCAGCGAAAAGACAAAACGCGGATGCCAGCACAAACCCAGGCAAACCATCCAGCCGTCGCAGACGAATCAGATACTGCACGCGCCGCAAAGGCGCCAAATTCAAACCGCCGCACCACGAACAAACTTATGCACCAACCCGGCCGGAATCGACCGCGGCTGCCGCCACACCTCATCCTGCGCGAAGGTTTCCTGCCGCAATTCGCCATGGTCATCGAACCATTGGCAAACGAGCCATTCACCCGTTTTCCGGGCAATCGCCCCGACATAAGTCACCGTCATCCGCGGCCCGCCCGTTTTGAGCGTCACCACGTCCCCGACTATGACTTGCACCGTTTGCGTCGTGTCAAATGCGTCGAAAGTAGCAGTCAGCATGGATGTCCCCGTTATAAGCATTAGGCTGGCTGAAAATTCACTGCCATAAACGCACCGCGGTCCAACGAATTATTAAGAGTGGGGGAAGATTAACAATTGAATATTTCGGCAGCAAGTAATTTTTATTGGAAGCGTTTGCAGCAAAAACGAAATAGACGGCCAGATATCGCGAACGTTCGTTCGTTATTGTTTAGTTCGGCAATCGCCTGCCGGGAAAGGCGGCATGTTGTCGCGCAGCACGACTCCCACCAAAGTTTAGGCGGCATCTTCAGGGTATACGTAAATACGCCGGACCACCCGCTGTCATGATGCTGACATTCTGCGCGTAATCACGGGTTTAAAAACTATGCTGCGCGATTAATCGCTGTCATCTGTGAATAAGCGCATCACTGCTGAACAGGCAAGATTAGTTGCAATGCGCAATACACCGCGACTGCAATCGTATGACTCTAAACAGCGAAAACGTTATCCGACCATTTTCACGTGTATTTTTGTTCTGTCGAAATACAAATATGCAGCCGCTCGGGATTTTCCCTAAGCCATTTTGATCGCGCGCAGAGAAGCGCGCTGCTGATGCCGGACCAGCGTCACGCTGAGCGCAATGCAGATGACCATCAATACCGCATTGATCGCGAGGCTACGCTGGAACGCATACGCATAGCCCGCCGCCGATGCATTCGCCGACAACGCGCCAAAAAACGCGCCGCTGATGGCAGCCGTGCCGAACGCCGAGCCGATCTGTAGCGTCGACGTCACCACGCCCGACGCAAGCCCTGCCTTCGCCGGTTCTACTTCGCCGAGCACGATGCGCATGATGGACGGCAACACGAGCCCTTGCCCGACGCCGGCAAGGACGAGCCCCGCATAGAACAATGGACCGAGCGCCGCGTGCGTCGCAGCCCAGCCTGTCACCGAAAAACCGACCGCCATCATCGAGAAGCCGAGCGTCAGCACATGACCGCCAATGCGACGCACGACAGCGGGCGACGTCAACGGCCCGGCGACGAAGCCGAGCGCGAACGGCATGATCGCGATGCCGGATTGCAGCGGCGTCCAGTGCAAGCCTGTCTGCAGATAGATGCCGTACGTGAGAAAGAACGCACTGTTGCAATAGAACAGAAAGGCCAGCACGAGCCCCGTCGAAAAGGCCGGATTGCGGAACAATTGCAGATCGACGAGCGGGCTGCCGCCACTACGCTCGACGCCACGCTCGACAGCGATGAACGCAGCAAGCGCAGGCACGGCGAGCGCGAACATCGCGAAGGTCCACCACGGCCAGCCGGCTTCGCGGCCGTGTGTCATCGGATAGATCAGCAGGATCAATACCAGCGACAGCAGCGCGACGCCTTTAAGATCGACGCCCTCGCGCGTCGCCGACTGATTCTCCGGCACATATTTCCACGCGCCGATAAACGCCAGCACGCCGACGGGAATGTTGATCAGAAAGATGGCACGCCAGTCGAGGCCAAACGGCTGGTATGTGATCAGCGCGCCGCCGCCCAGTTGCCCGACGATCGACGCGAGTCCAAACACGAAGCCGTAAAAGCCCATCACGCGAGTCTGCTGATGCAGCGGCACGACGGCGCGCACGGTCGCGAGTACCTGCGGCGCCATCACCGAGGCCGCCATGCCCTGCACGATACGCGCGATCACGAGCACGTGGCCATTCGGCGCAAAGCCGCACAGCGCCGACGCGACGACGAAGCCCGCCATCCCCGTCATGAACATGCGCCGCCGGCCAAACAGGTCGCCGAGCCGCCCGCCCGTGATCAGCAACACCGCATACGCTGACGCGTAGGCGGAGACGATCAGCTGCAATTGCGCGTCGCTGGCGTTCAGGCCCGTGTGGATCGCAGGCAGCGCCAGATTGACGATGAAATAGTCGAGCGGCGCGAGAAATGCGCCCACGAACAGCACGGTCAGCGCGAGCCCTTGCCGCTCGAAGCGCTGCTGGCCTTGCGCTTCGGCGCGCGGCTCCGGCTTGTCGACGCCTGGACGGGATGCGGACGGCAAACTCACGCCCGACGCTTTCATGCATCTATCATTCATGACCGAACGTTCAAAAATTCGAGAAAAAAATTTCAGGTGAGCGCGCGCATCGCCACATCGACGACTGCTTTCAGTTCGTCTTCCTTGCGCTTGCATTTGTTGAGCACGCGCAGACCTTGCGTCACGCACAGCAGAAAATCCGCGACCGCCTTTTCATCGAGGTCGCCGTTGAACACGCCCGCGGCCTGCCCGCGGATCACAGCCGCCGCGAGCAGCGTGACGACGCGCCGCTGGATCGCGCGGATTTTCGCGTGCAGCGCTTCGTCGTCAGGTTGCAGTTCGAGCGTGCTATTGGTGATGAAGCAGCCCGTCAACGTCGACGCAGTGCGCGTGTGATGGAGCAGCGCGTTGCGCAATGCGACATCGGGCGGGACATTCGCGTTCAGGCGCTCGACGAGGCCGGCAATCGCCCCTTCCGCGTAATGGTCGAGCGCGGCCATCATGATGCCGTGCTTGTCGCCGAACACGCCGTACAGGCTGCCGCGCAGCACGCCCGTCGCGTTGCAGAGATCGTCGACGGATGTCGCGTGAAAACCATTGCGCCAGAACACCTTGCCGGCTTCAGCGAGCACGGCGGCCGTATCGAATTCGCGCGGACGGCCGCGCGGGCACGCCGCCTCCGGTTTGCCGGCGCGCGTGCGAGGGGGTGCAGTGTTATCGATCATGCACCGCAGTTTATGACTATGCGTTCAATAATTCAAGGGAAAATCCTCGCGGAGCCCGTCCGATCGTATCCCTGCAAAACAGACCCGAAAAATTCCGCAATGCAATCGAGCAGATATCTCGATTCCCTTGCTTCACTATTCGGGAGACTTCGCATCGCGAGCAGATTCGATGACACCTTGGATGCGCGGCACTCGTCATGTCGATAACATTGCGCGTGGGGACGATCCCAATCCTGCTGAACGACGTGCGCGCGACGCATTTTTTCGTCGATTGTTCCTGCAAGCGTCAAGCGACGTCATGGCGCCCGCTTCGACGCGATTGCAAAATTGGCCCCGAGGCAACGCAGACCTGCGGGACCGCGTCAAAGCTGAGTTGCGCGCCACCTTCCGAAGCGAGCTTCAGGCCGAAAATTTCACTCGGCGACGCCCTCTAGCTTGAGATGCTTCGTTCAGGCTGTTATCGACAGTCGAAGGTCGTCAGCCACTGGTTCGTTCAGATAGCGACGCGCTTGACCGTGTCGGTCGAAGTTCCGCTCGCTAGCCGCTGGAGGATGCGTGATGAGCAACGAGTCCGTACCGGGCAGCGCTACGCCCTTCCCTCAGCCCGCAGAAGGCGAGCCCCGCAGCGACGACGACTCGATGACCGACGCCCCGTTCGTGCGCAGTCATCCACGCCTCCAGCAACTGTTTCCCATCCTCAGCGAAGCTGAAATCAGCAGGGTTCGGCGCTTTGGCAGAGTGTCGCGCTACCCCAAAGGCACGATGATCTATCGCGTTGGAGAGCGCACTCCGGGCATGTTCGTGCTGCTGTCGGGCAAGATCCGGGCTGTCGCCCGCGATGGTCTCGGCCGCGAGCAGATCATTCACACTTTCACCCAGCGCGGCGAATTCACTTCTGACGTGAACCAGTTTTCGAACAAGCCTTCCTTCGTGGATTCGTGCGTCATCGAAGATGTCGAAGCTGTGCTGGTCCGGCCCGACGACCTCAGTCCACTTCTGATCGGTGAAGCGGAGCTTGGCGAAAAGATCATGCGCGCGCTGATTCTCAGGCGCTTCGTTGCAATGGAACGTGTGAACGGCGCCGTTCTGGTCGGCGCGCCCGGGAATCCCCGGCTGCTCGCGTTGCAGAACTTCCTGCGGCGGAACACGTATCCCAACGTCACACTCGATGCGGAACAGGACGCCGATTCCGTCGCGCTACTCGAAGGACTGACACCTCAGCAGGATGATTTTCCGCTCGTTGTCTGTCCAAACGGCACGGTGCTGCGCAATCCTGACGAGGGGCAGCTTGCGTCGTGTCTTGGACTGATTCCCGACTTCGACCCCGCCCATGTCTATGACGTGGCAATCGTCGGCGCGGGTCCCGCTGGACTTGCGGCAGCCGTCTACGCAGCATCAGAGGGATTGTCGGTCGCGGTGCTCGACTGTCGCGCACCCGGTGGCCAGGCCGGCGCGAGCGCACGCATCGAGAATTTTTTCGGTTTCCCTACGGGGATCACGGGTCACGCGCTCGCGGACCGCGCTTTCGTTCAGGCGCAGAAGTTCGGCGCGCATATCGGCATTCCGTGCGAGGTCAAGGCGCTGTATTGCGACAAGCAACCGCCCGTCGTGGAGCTGACCAATGGCCATCGAATCACCGCGCGCACTGTGGTCATCGCAACGGGCGCGGAGTACCGGCGACCCGTCGTCGAGGATCTCGAGCGTTTCGAGGGCCGTGGCGTCTATTACTGGGCTACCCCGATCGAAGCAAAGCTATGTCGCAAGGAACCGGTGTTGCTGATCGGAGGGGGTAATTCGGCGGGCCAGGCTGTCGTGTTTCTCTCATCGCACGCCGAGCATGTACACGTGTTCATTCGAGGCGCGAAGCTCGAGGACAGCATGTCGCACTACCTGATCGAACGCGTCCTGGCGCTGCCGAACGTGACGGTTCATACGCGGGTCGAACTGACCGCGCTCGAAGGAACCGAGCGGCTCGACCGTGTGTACTATCGCGGCGCCGGGGGGATCGAAGGGAACATGACGATCCATCACCTGTTCGTGTTCATCGGCGCGGATCCCAACACCAGTTGGCTCAACACATGCGGCATCTCGCTCGACAACAACGGTTTCGTGCGGACAGGCATCGATCTTCCCGATGCGAACATGCTCTCGATATCGTTGCAGACGAGCGTCGAAGGTGTTTTCGCCATTGGCGATGTTCGCTCAGGGTCGACCAAGCGAGTCGCTTCGGCTGTCGGTGAAGGCGCGGGTGTGGTGGCGCAGATCCAGGGTTTTCTGTCCCGCGTTTATTGAACAACCCAGCAGGCTGCAGCGAGACAGCAGAAGAAGGAAAACAGACACGCGCAGGCAAGCCTGCGCGTCTCGAAGCGAATACCTCTGCAGGTCACCACTGTCAGACACCGGTACGTCGACAGCCACCCCCTGCAATCAATCCGCGATTTACGAACCGAAATATACCGGCTTCATCCCATCGTTTGCATCCGGGCGGATCGAGCCTTCGATTTTGTGGCCCACGCGGGAAACAGCGCTGCGGAACGAACGCAGTTCGTGATGGCTACCCGACGCTGACGTGCCATCGGCAACGCCGCCGACATCCCCAGCAGCCGCGACCGTCTGCGTGGCCTGCGTATTGATTGGTGCGGCCGGCTCACTGGATTGGGCGAACGACGAGACAGCGGGAATTGCGAGGGCAGCAGCAACAACGAGCGATTGAACGAGTTTCATGATACTTACCTCCAGGCTTTGATTGCTTCGCAAACACCCGTTTGCGTTTCAGTGATGCAAGTCTAGGCCGGAGGCGGTTCGTAATTAAGCCCTCGCAGAACAATTGAATGTTGTTGAGATAGGTATAAACCCTATACGTCTCGATGTAGTGGCATGCAGCCGGCCGTACCCGCCGGGACCGGTCAGATGCCCAATGCGCAGCCGTCTTTGCGATGGTCCGAAGCACCGGCGAGCGTACCGTTTTCCCAGTCGATCCAGATCGCCTGCGCGCCGCCGATGGCCCAGTTCGGCGGCACCAGCCTGAATCCGCGCCGGGCCAGTTCCTCACGCGTTGCGGCCGGCAAGGTGGATTCAGCTTCGACGACACCCGTGCCCGGCTGCGGAAACACGCGGGGCAACGCGATGGCCGACTGCATGTCCAGTCCGTAGTCCAGCACCTTCGACAGAAAGTGAGCGTGCCCCATCGCCTGATAGTGGCCGCCCATCACGCCGAAGGTCATCTGCACTTTGCCGTTCTTCGTGACCATGCCGGGAATGATGGTGTGCATCGGTCTTGCATGCGGCGCGATCGCATTGGGATGCCCTTCTTCGACGGCAAAGCTCTGTCCGCGGTTGTGCAGCATCACGCCGCTGTGCGGCGCCATGATTCCGCTGCCAAAAGGATGAAAGAGCGAGTTGATGAAGCTCGCGCAATTGCGGTCTTTGTCGACGACGCAGATATAGACCGTGTCCTTGTGATCGGCGGGACGGTACGTGGACACGTCGGTCATGGCGCGCTCGAGTGAGATCCGGGCGCGCAGTGCCGACACGGTTTCGTCCGACAGCAGCCAGTCGATATCGAGCGGCTGGCCGTGCGGATCGCCGAGCAGCGCATCGCGGATCGAATATGCGAGCCGCGTCGCCTCGATTTCGCGGTGTAGCCGGTCAGCGCCGAGCGGATCGTCGGTCGCATCGAACCCTTCGAGAATCTTGAGTATCAGCAGCGCAATGATGCCCTGCCCATTCGGCGGACACTCATGCACCTCGTATCCGCGGAAGCTCGCCTTGATGGGCTTCACGTACTCGCCGCGATACTGCGCGAAGTCGTCCAGCGTGTGCAGGCCGCCCTTACTCTTCAGACACTCGACCATATCCTCCGCGATAAAGCCCTCATAGAACACTCGCGGCCCCGCTTCGGCGATGGCCATCAGCGACTTCGCGAGCAACGGCTGCCGGTGAAGCGTTCCCGCTGCTGGTGGAGCGCCGTCGATCAGCATCTGCTCGCGGCTCGTCTTGTCCAGCCGCAGCAATGCGGCCTGATTCGCCCAGTCGGCTGCCGCGCGCGGCGCTACGGCGTAGCCCTCGCTCGCCAGTTTGATCGCCGGGGCAAACAGCGACTTGAACGGCATCGAGCCATGATCGCGCGCAAGCGTCGCCCACGCGTCAACGGCGCCCGGCACCGTCACGGCATGCGGCGAATGGCGATCGATCGACGTCACGCCCATCGACCTGAGCACGGGCACATTGGCCGCTTGCGGCGCCCATCCGGAGCCATTGAAGGCGATGATGTCGTCGCCGCCGCGACGCGAATACAACGCGAAGCAATCGCCGCCTATCCCCGTCGAGCCCGGCTCGACCACACACTGCGCAGCGCAGGCAGCAATCGCCGCATCCATTGCATTGCCGCCCGCTTCCAGAATCTTCACGGCGGCAAGCGTCGACGCGGGATGCGATGTCGCCGCCATGCCGTCCTTCGACATCACCAGCGATCGTCCCGGTTGCTCGAAATCTCTCATGCTGTTTGCCCGTCCCATCAGTTGTTGTTCAGCGTCTTGCGCCATGCGAGCGTATCGTCGAGCGCGTGCTTCGCGGCATCGAACATTTCATCGATTTGCGCACGGGTCACGATGAGCGGCGGGCAGAAATTGACGGTATCGCCCAACGCACGCGTGATCAGTCCATGCGACAACGCACGCGTGCCGGCATAGGCCGCGACGCCCTCGGACGGAGCGAAAGGCTCCCTGCTCGCCTTGTCCGCCACCAGCTCGACGGCGGCAAGCAGGCCGGCGCCACGCGCTTCGCCGACGAGCGGATGTCGCCCAAGCTCGGCCACGCGCTCCTGGAAGTGCGGCGTGACGGCTCTCACATGTTCGAGAATGCCGTCCTGCTCGTATATCTTCAGTGTCTCCAGCGCAACGGCTGCGCACACGGGATGACCGCTGTATGTGAACCCGTGCCCGAATGTGCCGATCTTTTCGCTTTCAGTGACGAGGCCGCGATAGATGCGCTCGTTGACCATCAAGGCCGAGATGGGCAGATAACCCGCGGATAGCTGCTTGGCCATCGTGATCATGTCGGGCTGCATGCCGAACGTCTGCGAGCCGAACATATTCCCTGTGCGTCCGAAACCGCAGATGACTTCGTCGGCCACGAGCAGAATGTCGTGGCGTTTAAGCACGGCCTGAACCTTCTCCATGTACGTGACAGGCGGCACGATGACGCCACCGGACGCCATGACCGGTTCCGCAAAAAACGCCGCAATGGTGTCCGCGCCTTCTTCGAGAATCAGCCGTTCGAGCGACTCGGCGCAGCGCGTGGCGAACTGTTCTTCGCTCTCGCCAGGCAAACCGTATCGATAGAAATGCGGGCAGTCGGTGTGCAGAATCCTGTCGATAGGCAAGTCGAAGTCGCGGTGATTGTTCTGCAGCCCCGTAAGGCTCGCCGATGCAATCGTCACGCCATGGTAGGCGCGGGTACGCGAAATGATTTTCTTCTTCTGCGGCCGGCCGATCGCGTTGTTGAAATACCAGATCAGCTTGACGGCCGTATCGTTGGCCTCGGACCCGGAGTTCGCGAAGAACACCTTCGACATCGGCACGGGCGCCATCGAAATCAGCTTCTCAGCCAGCAGAATGGAAGGTTCCGACGACTTGTGCCCGAACGCATGATAGAACGGCAGCTTTCTCATCTGCCGGTCCGCAGCATCCGCGAGCCGTGTTTCGCTGAAACCGAGCGATGCGCAGAAAAGCCCGCCGAGTCCTTCGAGATATCGGTTGCCCTCGGAATCGTAGACGTAGACACCTTCGCCGCGCTCGATCACCATCGGTCCGACTTCGCGATGAAGACTGAGATTCGTGTAGGGGTGAAGGTAGTGATTGATGTCGTTCTGTTTCAGGTTTTGCATGGGTTGGTTCCTTGATTCGTCTCATCCACGTTGGTGTTCTCGTCGTGCGGCATTGGGACTACTTCATGGCTCCCGACAGGAATCGCTGAAGGCGCTCGCTTCGCGGCGTTTTCATGACTTCACGTGGATGCCCTTCTTCTTCGATCACACCCTGATGAAGAAAGACCACATGATTGGAAACCTCGCGTGCAAAGCCCATCTCGTGCGTGACCACGATCATCGTGCGGCCCTCTTCAGCGAGATCGCGCATGACTTTGAGCACATCACCGACGAGTTCCGGGTCGAGCGCCGACGTGGGTTCATCGAAGAGCAGCGCTTCGGGTTCCATCGCAAGCGCCCGCGCAATCGCAACCCGCTGCTGCTGTCCACCCGACAGGTGCGACGGGTAAGCATCCGCGAAACGAGTCATGCCGACCTGTTCCAGATAGCGTTCAGCCCGTTCCGTGGCCTCGGCCCTGGTCAGCTTCAGTACGTGCCTCGGCGCTGCCATGACGTTCTCCAGCACGGTCATGTGGGCCCAGAGATTGAAGTGCTGGAAGACCATCGCGAGGCGCGTGCGCATTTGCCTCAGTTGCGCGGGATCGCTGATGCGGATTTCGCCGCTTCCGTTGGTCGACGTGCGTACTTCATTTCCGTTGAGGCTCACGCGGCCCGACGACGGCGATTCGAGAAAGTTGATGCATCGCAGGAACGTGCTCTTGCCGGACCCCGACGAGCCGATCATGCTGATTACGTCACCTCTTTTAGCCGACAGCGAAACGCCCTTGAGCACTTCGTTGTCGCCATACCGTTTGTGCAGATTTTCGACAGTCAATGCATTCATATGGCGAGTTCTAGCTTTTAGCGAGCGTGGCAAAGTTCTGGGGGCGCAGATACACCAGGTATCGGCGTTCGGTGAGGCGGACCAGAAGCGTGATGATGGTGGTCAGCCCGAAGTACACAGTGCCAACGGAGATGAATGCTTCGAACGGCGCGTAGTAGTTCGCATAGAAATCGCGTGCGACGCCCGTAAGATCGACGATCGTGATGGCGCTCACAAGCGACGTACCGTGCAGCATCAGAATCACTTCGTTGCTGTATGCAGGAATGAAGCGGCGCAGCGCCGAGGGCAGAAGAATTCTTCTCCATGTCGTGAGCGGGCTCATGCCGTAGGCTCGCGCTGCTTCGATCTCGCCGTACGGTGTCGCGCGCAATGCGCCCGCCAGAATCTCCGTTGTGTAGGCACAGGTGTTCGCCGTCAGTGCAATCAGCGCGCAGTCGTAGGGATCGCGCAATAACGAAAGAATGGGCGTGCCGCGTTGCCACGCGTCCTGCATCCACTGGAACTGGCCGAACCCGTAGTACACGATCATCAGTTGCGCGAGTAACGGCGTGCCGCGCATGAACCATGTGTAAACCGCGACAGGGCCACTGACGATACGATTCGGCGACACACGCAGCACGGCGAGCGGAATCGCAATCAGCAAACCCAGCACAAGAGAGAAAACCGTGAGCTGAACCGTTACCCACAGGCCGCTCGCGTACGAAGCAAACAGTTGTCCGAGCTGTTCATATGTCATCGGTGCAGGCTCCCTTCCCGAACACCTCTATGAAGATACGTGCGTGCTCGCGCAAGACAGGCCGTCGAACCCGACGTCACCACCAGATACACCGCGCAAGCCGCAAGGTAGAACGTCATCGGTGCCTGCGTCGTGCGGCCCGCCTGATCGGCAATGAACATCACGTCGTGCAACCCGATCAGTGACGCAATCGCCGTCGCCTTGAGCAGAACCAGCCAGTTATTGACGGCAGCGGGAAGCGCGAGGCGCATCATCTGCGGGAACAGGATGCGTCGGAACGCAAGCCAGCCCGAAAAGCCGTAGGCACGCGCCGCCTCCATCTGGCCGCGCGGCACGCTCAGAATCGCGCCGCGAAACGTCTCCGTGTAGTAGGCGCCGAAGATGAAACCGATGGTCACCACGGCCGCAACGAAAGCGTTGACGTCCGGCGCATGAAGACCTACCCATGACGCCAGCTGGTTGAGGATCAATTGCCCGCCGTAAAACACGAGCAGCATCATCACGAACTCGGGCACGCCGCGGATCAGCGTGGTGTAGGCCGAAGCCATCGAGACGACCGCCCGCGAGCCGTACAGCTTTGCCACCGCGCCAGCCATGCCCAGGCACACCGCGAGCACCACGGACAGCACAGCGAGGATGAGCGTAATTCCGGCGCCCTGTAAAAGCGCGGGGAAATACCGCTGGAGTTCGAGCATGGTTCCACCTGTGATGACTTGTTGGAGGACGCGACAGACGTGCGCTCGCGGGACCTTGCCGGCAATATCAGTAGATGTCGAAATTGAAGTACTTCTTCTCGATCGACAGATACACGCCGTTTGCGCGGATCGCGTCGATCGCCTGGTTGAACTGCTGCTTCAGATCGTCATCGCCCTTGCGCACGGGGATGCCGTAGCCTTCACCGAGCAGCGCCTTCTGTTCCGGCGTCGCGCCGAGAATCGGCTGCCCGACGAACTGGAAGTTCGCGCCTTCCGGTTTGCTCAGAAACGCGCTGTACGCAGCCGTCGCGTCCTGCAACCCCGCGTCGAGACGGCCCGAGCGAAGATCCATATAAGCCTCGTCCTGCGTCGCATAGCGCACGATCTGCACGCCGCTCTGCGCCCAGTACGCACTCGCGTATTTATCGGCCAGCGTGCCCCGCTGCACGCCGACGCGCTTGCCCTTCAACTCGGCAGGCGTCGCGTCCTTGATCGGACTCGCTTTCGATGCGATCAGTCTGCGTGGCGAGTTGTAGTACTTCTCGGTGAAGTCGACTTTTTGTTTGCGCTCGGCCGTGATCGCTACGGACGCGACGATCGCGTCGATCTTCTCGGCCTGCAATGCGGGAATCAGGCCGTCCCAGTTGATCTGCACAAGCGTGCAGTTCGCATGCATCTGCGCGCATAGTGCGTGAATGATGTCGATATCGAAGCCCACGGGTTTTCCGTCCGGCTGAATCGACGAGAACGGCGGATAAGCGCCTTCGTAGCCGATGCGAATGTCTTTCCATTCCTTCGCATGTGCATTCAGGGCGAGAATGCATATAGCCAGTCCCAGCAGATTCTTCGCGAGTCGTTTCATGTCGAGGCTCTAAAGGTTGGTGTAAGTCACGTGCGGCTATGTGTTTCCGTCGCACTCGTTTTATATTCGTACAACTAATATTTATGAAAAATTCACCCTTATGGACGGCATCTTTGCCTAGCGGCCCGACGTCATCCATTGACGCAACGCCGGCACCGTCGCTTCAATGTGCTCCCGCACGGTCGCCTCGACGGCCATGGGGTCACCGCTTTTGATGGCGTCGATGATCGTCGTGTGGTCGTCGCGCGAAGTCATCTGCTTGTCGGCAAGTTGCAGCCACAGACGCATGTGAGGCTCGACGACGGTATGCAGGCCGGCAATCTGCGCGACCAGACGTTTGCGGCCGCTCAACTGACACAGATACTCATGGAAATTCCGATGCGCGCTCACCCACTGATGCGCGTCCTGCTCGTGGCTTTCCATCACTTCGAGCAACCGAGTGAGTTCAGCGATGTGCGCGGGCGTGATGCCCGGCAGCGCCAGCTTCGCTGCAAGTCCCTCGAGCGCGCCACGCATGCAGAAGACCTCTTCCATTTCGTCGGCATCCAGCCCGCGGACAATCGCGCCGCGGTTTGGCCGGATGACGACGAGACCCTCGCTTGCGAGCCTGCGGAATGCTTCGCGCACGGGCATGCGGCTCGTGTCGATCTCGGCCGCTATCTCTTCCGGGATCAGGCGGTCGCCGGCGCGGTATTTACCCATGCGGATGCGATACAGCACATAGGCATATGCCTCTTCTTCCGCCGTGACGGCGAAGCCTGCGCGAAAAGAATGAACGCTTTCTTCCATGGTCTGCCTGATCGGTTCTCTCGAAATGAAATCTCTTTGTAAGACTGGATATTTGTATCCGTGGATTCAATATATCAATCCAATAAAGCGACCAAATAGGGGGAAACCCTTAGATTAAGTTTGAGAGGGAGAAAGGCGGGAGACGAGGGGAAGTCGACAGACGTCGTGATGCGGTGGAGATGCGGAGGGCACGCGCTTTAATCGGCGATTGCTGTTTCTCGCGCAATCTCGTTCTTAAACGAAACGCAGACTACCTCTCTTCAGCGCCGACGCTGTCAACGCCAACAGGCACCTGCTCCCACGCCTGCTCGATCGCCTGAAGCGCGCTGAACACGATCGACCGGTTGAGCGCTGCGGCAAGCACGCCGTCTCGCTCCGCGTAGGCTTCGCACAAGCGCTGATGATCGGCGCACGAACGCTGCAGACGCCCCGGCAACGACGTGCTCAACCGGCGCAAACGGTTGGTACGCATGCGCATCGAATCCAGCACCTCCTTGAAGATGCCGTTCCCGCATACCCGAAGTTCTTCGTCGCGAAATGCGACATTTGCCCAGAAATAGCCGTCGACGTCGCCTTGAGCGGCGGCCTCCGCAAGACGACCATGGGCATGCCATAGCGATTCGATGTCTGCGTCCGTGGCGCGTTCGACGATGGCCGTCGATACCTGTGCGTAAAGAATCGCGCGCAACTGATAGATCTCGCGCACGTCCACCAACTTCAGCGCCGACACCCGTGGACGCCTGCGCGGCGACCAGTCGACCAATCCTTCGCGACTCAACACGAACAGCGCTTCGCGCACTGGCGTGCGGCTGACGTTGAACCGTTTCGCGAGATCGACGGAGTTCAGATCGTCGCCCGGCGAAAGACGCCCTTCGATGATGCCGCGCGCCACCCAGTCGACGATCTCGCCGACACGTGACGATTCACCGTCCTCCTCGAGCTTGCTTCTGTCGACATTCTGATTCACCGCAGTTCCCCTTACGTCCGGGATCGCCGGCCCGGTTTCCGGGCGATTCTAACAAACGGCCCTTCTTCGGCGGCGCGTGGCAATGCGCGTCGTCTTTCTGGGCCCATCCCCTAAGTGTGTACACTGCGCGTTCTACACCTTGCGAAATCACGGTTCTCGTAATTAGAATACACAAAGTGTCGACATTTTAGCGTTTTCGCATCATGGCACGATGACCACAGGGACGTGCGATCGAAGGCCATGAGCGCCGCGCCCAGCCTCATCGAATATCAAACCCGAAGGAGACAAACCGATGTCCGTCATCGACCGACGACGCTTTCTGAAAACCAGTGCCGTTGGCGCTTTGGCATCGGCGGCCGCCAGCAAGGCGGTTTTCGCCGACTCGCCCGATACCGCCGCGCCCGCTTCCGCGCCTGCGCCCGCCAGCAGCACGAATGCACGCCCGCCGAAAGTCACGCGCATCCTCGCGGAGTTCATCGTCAAGACCGGCTACCAGGACTTGCCCGCGTCCGCCCGCAAGGAAGGCGTGCGAACCTTGATGAACTGGGTCGGCGTTGCTGTCGGCGGGTCGCACGATGAAACGGTGAATCGCGCGGTCGCCGCCCTGACGCCATTCTCGGGGCCGCCACAGGCAAACCTGCTGGGCCGCAGCGAGCGCTTCGACATCATGAACGCGGCCTTCATCAACGGCGTCAGCAGCCATATCTTCGACTACGACGACACGCATCTGAAGACGATCATTCACCCGGCAGGGCCTGTGGCTTCGGCCATTCTTGCGTACTCGCAATACCATCCCGTGTCGGGCAAGGACTTTTTGAACGCGCTCGTGCTAGGCGTCGAAACGGAATTGCGGATCGGCAACGCGGTGTATCCCAATCACTACGATGTCGGCTGGCACATCACGGGCACATGCGGCGTATTCGGCTCGGCGGCGGCAACGGGCAAGCTGATGGGGCTGAGCGTTCAGCAAATGGTTTGGGCATTGGGCCTTGCGGCGTCGCAGCCGGTCGGCTTGCGTGAATCGTTCGGTTCGATGAACAAGAGCTTCAACCCGGGGCGCGCTGCCGCGAACGGAATCTTCGCCGCTCTGCTGGCCGCCAGGGACTACACCAGTTCGGATGGCATGATCGAAGCGAAACGGGGTTGGGCGAACACCATCAGCACCAAACAGGATTACCGCGAAATCACCGAAGGTTTGGGCACGCGTTACGAATCGACGCTGAACACCTACAAGCCGTTTGCGTGCGGCATCGTCATTCATCCGGCAATCGACGCGGCAATCCAGCTTCGCAATCAATATCACCTGACGGCCGATCAGATCGACCATATCGATCTTCGCGTGCATCCACTCGTCATCGAACTGACCGGCAAGAAGACGCCGCAGATCGGGCTCGAAGGCAAGTTCAGCATCTATCATGCAGTCGCGATTGCCGTGATCGACGGCGCGGGCGGCGAAAAACAGTTCAGCGATGCGAAAGTGCGCGACCCGGTGACGGTTGCCCTGCGCGAGAAGGTGAACGCGATCATCGATCCGGCAATCAAGCCGGAACAGGTCGACATGACCATCACGCTCAAGGATGGCCGCAAGCTGCACAAGTTTATTCAGCATGCCATCGGCAGCACCGAAGTGCCGATGACCGATCAGCAACTTGAGAAGAAGTTCGCGGATCTCGCCGAAGGCATTCTTTCGCCAGCTCAAACGCGTGCATTGATCGAAAAGTGCTGGCACGTCGAGCAACTGGACAGCGCGAGTGAGATCGCATTGGCTGCGCTGCCGCAGTAGTTGATTGGCACCTCACTACTGCCGCACCGGCGATCGTTACCACGATGATCGCGCAGGGAGCACAGTAGACGCGCCATCGAACGAGTTCGAGGGCGCGTGCGAACCGCGCGAGCAGGCAGGTATTCAGCTGGCTGGTTACGCGACACGCGTGAAATATTCCCCGCGGATCGAAGTTCGGCCTCCTCGCGCCTGGGGGTCTCTCAAGCGATGACCTTCTGCTCTGCGGCAGCCTCCTCGCGCATGCGACGGGCTTCGTCGCGCAGGAATTGCTGGTAATCGTCCAGATCGCCGTCGAACGGCTCGACGCCGCCCTTGGTGACCAGCCAGAACTCATCACATACGGCGCGCAGCAGGGCCCGGTCGTGACTGACCAGCATCACCGTGCCTTCGAATTCGTTGAGCGCCATCGCTAGCGCTTCGCGTGTGGCCAGGTCGAGGTGGTTGGTAGGCTCGTCGAGCAGCAGCAGATTGGGGCGCTGCCACACGATCATGCACAACACGAGCCGCGCCTTTTCGCCGCCGCTCATCGTGTTGACTGCCTGATGGACCATGTCGCCACTGAAGTTGAAGGTGCCGAGGAAGGTGCGAAGCGATTGTTCGGTGCCACTCTGGCCGGGCGCGCGCATGTGCGGCGGCGTGTCCCTGGCAAGGCGGATCATGTGTTCCATCGGCGTGTCGAGCGGACGCAGCACGTCGAGTTCCTGCTGTGCGAAGTAGCCGATGTTCAGGCCTTTGCCTTCGCTGATTTCGCCAGCAATCGGTGCCAGTGCGTGCGCCACCGTCTTCACCAGCGTGGACTTGCCCTGGCCGTTGGCACCGAGGATGCCGATGCGTTGCCCGGCCAGCACGGAACGGTTGATGCCCCGCACGATGACCGTGGGCGGCGTGCCCGGCAGTGCGCCGGTCGGCGCCGGGTAGCCGAAGCTCGTGTCCAGCATCGACAGCAGCGGGTTCGGGACGTTGAGCGGCTCCTTGAACTCGAAGTTGAACTCTGCGTCGGCAAGCACTGGTGCGATCTTCTCCATGCGTTCGAGCGCCTTGACCCGGCTCTGCGCCTGCTTCGCCTTCGAGGCCTTGGCCTTGAAACGGTCGATGAATTTCTGCAGGTGGGCGATCTTTTCCACCTGCCTGGCCATCGCGGCCTGCTGCAGCACGAGCTGCTCAGCACGCATGTCTTCGAACTTGCTGTAGTTGCCGCCGTAACGCACCAGCTTGGCGTTGTCGACGTGTACCGTCACCTGCGTCACGGCGTCGAGGAATTCGCGGTCGTGGCTGATTACTACCAGGGTTCCTTGATAGCGCTTGAGCCATGCTTCCAGCCAGACCAGCGCGTCGAGGTCGAGGTGATTGGTCGGTTCGTCGAGCAGCAGCAGGTCCGACGGGCACATGAGCGCGCGCGCCAGCTGCAGTCGCATGCGCCAGCCGCCGGAGAAACTGTTGACCGGCTGGCTAAGCTGCGCAGCACTGAAGCCAAGGCCCAGGATCAGCGCCTGGGCACGTGCGGGGGCATCGTGCGCACCGGCGTCGTGCAGGGCCATGTAGGCGTGCGCCATGCGCATGCCATCGTCGCTGGCCTCGGCGGCGGCTACCTCGGCCTGCGCGGCCAGCAGCACGGTGTCCCCCTCGACCACGAAGTCGGTGGCGCCCTGGCTGGTCTCCGGCATCTCCTGCGCGACCTGCCCCATCTTCCATGCGGCGGGAATCGAGAACTCGCCGCTATCTTCGTGCAACGTGCCGTTGAGAAGGGCGAAGAACGACGACTTGCCGGCGCCATTGCGGCCGACAAGACCAATCTTTTCGCCGGGAGTGAAGGTGACGGACGCGCTGTCGAGTACGACATTCACGCCGCGGCGCAGCGTGAGATTACGGACGGAGATCATAAGGAGCTACTTCGGAGAGGACTGGCATGATAGCCCACCGGACGTGTAGGGCTGTCTTTTCTGAGCCGCTTGCGCTTTGCGGTGCCCACCGGCCACAAAGCAGGACACGCCCGGGCGTGCCGGATGCGGGGCCCGCGAACGTAGCGGTGAATGACGTGTAGTGGTGGATTGTCGGGAAAGCCTACAATGGGCCAATGGTGTTAGGGAGGTGTCCGATGGCCGGGATCATTCATCCGTTTTACGAGTCGCATCGCGGTGCCATGGAGGCTGCCATGCAGCACCGCCTCGACCTTGCCGAATCGATGATGCGCGAGCGTGCGAATCTGTCCGATATTGATGGAATCAGGCAGGAGGTGATGGACGAATTCGAAATCGTGCTCACGCAAATGCCCTATGTTGGAGGCGCGGCGAGTCGTATGAGCGATTTCTTCATGCGTCTGATGGGTTTTATGGCCATCGGCCGAGTGCTCCGGCGACACGGCGTGTCGCTGTCCGTGATCGGCGAAATCGAGCGAGAAACCTACAAGGCGCAGTTGCTCACCGTGCCCGAAGCGGAACGTCTTGCCTCGGGGCGTCAATTCCTGTCGTCAGAGAATCAGACTTTGCTGCGCGAGCAGGCTGCAAAAAGCCATCAGCAAGAGTTTCCGGAAGATTTCGTCTACGATTTCGTCGAGCCGGGCCCGGGTGACGATTTTGAGTTCGGCATCAACTACACAGCTTGTGGCTTTTGCAAATTCGCGGCTCGCCATGGAGATAAAGAGATCCTGCCGAACATTTGCGGACTTGATTTCGACGCCTATGCAACGCGAGGCATCCACCTGGAAAGGACACAAACGTTGGCCGGCGGCGCGAGCCATTGCAATTTCCGATTCTCGCGGCTCCCGTCGGACCAGGATGAGTAAGTGTGTGCTTCGAGCGGCCGCTCTCAGAGAAGTTGAGCGGCCGGATCGCGCCGGGTGCCGTCCCACCAAAACCCCTCCACGCCCCCAACACACCCCCTTCAACCCTTTTCCAACCTAGTCCACTTTCCAATTCTTCGCCGGATACTCCGGAATACCAAGCGAGGTTCCCGCTTCCTTGAATGTCTGAGTCAGTTGATCACGGATCAATTCAGCGGGATCGCCAATTGTCAGCGACGACTTCGAGCCATCCCATGTGTGGCTCCAGTCGATCATCTGATTCATGCGCGGAATCAGCGGCAGCGGGCCGAGAGTCTTGTCCGGCGGGTTCAGCACGAACGGCAGGATCTTGCCTTTTGCGCAGGTAAGCTGTGCCTTTGGCGTTATGTCATCGGTTGCCTTACCGATGACATAGTGCGTCGAAATGATCTGGAATATCTCGCGCACATAAATCGCGTCGGATTTTTTGTCAACGCCGCCGACCAGATCCTCACGCGGATCATTGAGCAACACGAAACTCACGCGCGCACGCATGGCGCCCTGAATCCACGCCGCCGTCTTTTCAATCGGCCACACTTCCTTGCGCTCCGTGGCTCCGACATCGACTTTCGCGCGCACGGAACTCGACAACGTCTGCTTCTGCTCTTCTTCGGTCAGCGTGCGTTTGCCCGCGATTCGATACAGGATCACCGGCTTTTTCGCCTGATGCAGCAGGATTGCCGTGTTGTACGCCATGATCGCGATTTCAAGCATGCGGTCGGCGCTGATCGGCGTTGTTTCGACTTTGCCGCTTCTCTGCTGGTAGTGCGTAGCATTCTTGTGAAAGCCGGACCCGACCTCTTTTTCGATCGCAAGGGGCCGCGTGGCCGTTGTTACGCCGCGCAGCCTGGCGAGTGTGTCGTCGTCGAATGTGTTGCTCTGCAATACGGCGGCAAGCAGATTTTCCCCGGTGTTCGCAGGCTGCGGGATCGGCTTCTCTTTGCGCAGGTCGCGATTCTTGGGCTTCAGGTCTGCAAACAGGAAAGGCTGGCGGCGTTGCCACTTGCCGCGACACAGTTCCGAGCACCACGGGTTCTGGTCCTTGCTGACGGGGACTTCTTTTGCGCAGACGACACACAACATGGCAATCTCCTCGCGAAGCGCGCAGCTTTAATGCTAGGCGTTCGCGAAGAGGAAGTCGATTAAGATCGGACGAAATCGTCGGTCGATGCGAGGCGCGTGAAATGGGCAACTACTATCGGCCAGCAGCCTTTTGAACTTCACGGATCTGGACACCGCGAAGACCGCTCACACCTGAATGACTCCGAGGTCGCCATCATCAGCCGTCGATATTCCCCTCAGCGACAAACCGGCTTCGGCGCAGGCAACGCCGCACACGTCTTCCGATAAGGCACCCCCGACATAAACTGTCGCCACTCCGCACAATCAAGATTGCGATTCGCAATCGCGCAAGCATCTGTCAGCATCGACTCGCTGTCCCAGTTGCGCAACGACACGGTCTGATCCTCATGCAGCACGGCCACGCGACGTCCGCCTGGACTGATGTCCACGCTTGATACAGTGCCGCCCGCGGCACGCAGCCGGGCCAGTTGGCTCCCCTTGCGGAGATCCCACACCTGTCGTTCCCCCTTCGCGTCACCGCTGACGAGCGCCTCGCCGTTGCCGATGAAAACCAGCCGGTCAACCGGGCCGCCATGAGGGCCGAACTTCGCCACGGTTTGTCCGCTTTCGACGTCGTGCAGAATCGCCATTTCATCGTCGCTGCCCGATACGAGCCGCTTGCCGTCAGGGCTGAATGCCAGCTGACGCACGCGATCCTTATGCGGATCAGGCAACTCTGTCATGGCCTTTTGCGACCCGAAGCGGTACAGGCGCACAACGCCATCGCCGCCCGCCACCGCCAGCACCCGGCCGTCAGGGCTAAACGCGACGACTTCCGACCCGCGCTTCCCGGACAGCACCGTTTCGTGTCCGGCCGGGGCGATCTCGTACACATGAATCGAACCGTCGGACAGCGTGATCGCAAGGCGCCGGTTGTCCCAACTTATCGCAAAGCGCTCTACATCGGCATCCACCGGCTTCTGAAGCGGCAGAAGGACATGGCCCGTCATATCCAGTACATCGACCGTGCCGTTGGCGCGCTGAATAGCGAGGAGCGAACCGTCAGGACTAAACTCGGCGCGCAGCATGCCGCGTTCGCTGCGCAATTGCACGGCATCGTCGGGATTCCAGAAGTCGGCGATATCCGTGCCCGAGGGGACGGTCGCCAGAACCTTGCCATTGCGGTTGAACTCCACTTCCTCCGCGTGGTACAGCGATTTGCCGGACCGCAACACCGACCCCGGCGCGAGCGACCATATGGTGTACAGCGTCTCCTGTTGATCGATCTGATACGCGACGGTGTCCCCATTCGGCGAAAACTGGAAGGCGGCAACGCGCTGTCCTTGCCGGGTCTTGACTCGCGCCCGGCCGCCGTTGGTCGGCTGAACCAGTTCCTCGCCGCTGGCCAGGGCTGTGGCCAGCCAGCGGCCGTCCGGGCTCAATGACATGCGAACGGCCCTGCCGTTTTCATCAGCAACCGTGCCGATCTTTTGCAGAGGTTGTACCTTCCACACGCTAGTCGTTCGGCCATTTCGAAGCGCAAAAAAGCCGCCTCCGGGCTCGAAGACCGCCTGTAGTTCGCCTTCGCCTCCGTCCAAAGTTCCGATGACCGAGTCCGTTGATTCATCGCGAAGCTCGACGACGCGCTTTCCGTCGGGGTTGGCGTGGAGCAACGCATCGAAGCGGCAGTCGGGTGTGCGCGCGAGCAAAGGGCGTGTCGCCCTGGGCGAAGGTTCAGTACCGGTCCCGGTACCGGGGAGCGGTGCAACGACAATGCTATCCCCGGACCCGTAGAGCAGCGTGGCGTCGTCGCGGTCGAATCCAAGGCATTGACCGTCGCCAGTGCCAAGGCGCTTGAGCACTGGGACACCCGGTTGCCCGGGCATCGTCAACACGTACACAGATGAATGGCCTGCAACCGCGACGAACTGGCCGTGGTGACTGACGACAATCGTTTTGATGTCAGAGGCATCGCCGACAGATACACGCCCGAGTTCCTTCGCATCGCGCGCTTGCCAGGCGATGACGGTTTTCTTCGCATCGGCGGATACGAGACGTGACGCGTCCTGGTCGTACGCCAGCGCCAGCACGGCACCTTCGTGGCCTTTCCAGCGCCGCAGCACGGTCCAGGTCGTCAGGTCCAGATCGATGACGTCGCCGCCGTTGGTGCCCATGGCCATCCGTTTGCCGTCAGGGCTGGTTGCTGACGCGGTCACCTTGTCGCCGATCCGCATCATCTTGTGTACGCCGTCGTCGGCAATCAGCCGCGCCAGTTGCGCAAGCTGCGCATCCAGCCGCATTGGGGCGGCGTGGCTCGCTTCGGCGCCCAGCAGCAGCGCGCGATCGGGATGCTCCGCGTCCTCGGCACTGGCGTTGGCAATCACGCCGGAGATAATCGCATCGCGAGTCAGTTGCCCGGCATGTGCGGTGGCTTCGTCTGCCCGCTTCTGCTGAATCGCTGCCAATTCGGCATCCTTCACTGCGATCGCCTGCGCCTCTTTCGCACGACTATTGGCCTCCGCTGCGGAGTCACGCATCTTTTGAAACTCCACTGCCGCCCGCTGCAACTGTTGCTGGGCTTCCCCGATTTCGACTTTCGCCTGGATCGATTTCTCGGTCTCCTTGACCAACTGCTGCTTGGCGGCTACGGCGTCATTCTGCGCGACACGCGCACGGTTTCGTTGCACCGTCGCTTCGTATGCGGCATATCCCGCGCCGATTAGCAAAGCCATTGCAAACGCGAACGCAGCGCCAACCCACATCGCGTTGCGACGGTTACGCCGCTGTATCTCCAATGCCTCACGCACGCGCGCGGCGGCGGCCGCCGCCGCCTCACGGGCCTGCCGCGCATCGCGACTGTCCTTGACAACGCGTGTCAGCACATCATGGGTAAGTTCGAGCCTGCGCACGCCGAAGCGCTCATCGACGCGGAGCAGCCGGCCCGCCACGAGCCGCTCGATATCGGTGCGCGAGATGCCGGGCAGCACGAGCGCATCATCGAGCGCATAGCTGTCCCGATGGCCGGCGTCCGTGATTAGTTCATCCTCGATGAACACGCGCACACGCGGGTCGACATCTCGCAGTGAGCGCTCATAGAAATCGACCAGGATCTCGCGCTCGGCGCTCGCCACCAGCTCGGCACCGATGTGATCGCTACCCTGTGCGATACGGCGCAAATTGAGTTCACTGCAGATCACGCTCAGGAGCGCGGGATCGACCTCCATGCGGCTATAGTCGTCTGCCGAAGGCGCTTCGGCGCGATTGCGCCACGCGAGACCGATGATGCGTTCGGCCACCGTCGGCGCCACGAGCGCGCCGCCGCTTTCGATCACCGCCCGGGCCTGGTAGCCGTCCATCGGCAACAGGCGGTACCGGTTGCGCATTAGCGACGGGATGTTCACGCGCAAACCTTCCACGTCCGCCAGGAAGTCCTCGCGAAAGCTCAGGACGACCTTGCAGTCCCGGCGGCTGAAATCGATGCTCTGCGCGGGTACCGCGCCGGAATCGAGCGCTTGACGCAACGCTTCCGGCGGGCGGTTTTCAATCAGGTCTGAAAGCTCGCTGACGAAGCCGGCAGCGCGACGGCGCGTCTCCTCGTCGACCTGGCCGAGCGTGAACAGCTCTTCGAACTGGTCGAAAACCAGCACGGGTATCACGGCCCGGTTGCGCGTGTTCCAGAACCCGGCGCCGGCGCGATGAAAGTGTTCCCACAACGACGCCTCCGGCAGCGGCGCTGTCGCGTCGACGCCAGCGGCAGTGCAAGCGGCGGCGAGCGCCTGCCAGACCTGGTCGCGCAGCGGCAACGCGGCGCCGTGCGCGAGACGTATCATCACGGGCACATGAAGGTTCTCGCGCAAACGCGGAAAAAGTCCCGCATTGAGCAACGAGGTCTTTCCTAGTCCCGAGCGGCCGAACAGGACGGTCAGCACTTCACGGCGCACCAGCCGCGCGAGTTCTTCCGCCTCGTTCTCCCGGCCGCGGAAAAAGTACTGGTCCGCCTCGGTGAAAGACGCGAGGCCAGGCCAGGGGCGCGCCGGCGTCAGCGCCTCTGCCGACAGTCCTGCGTGCCCGGATTCAACCGCTTCATCAGCCATATCAGCTCCGCCGGCAGCGGCTGGAGATTTGCCGGTACAGATCGCGCACGTGCGCGACGAACGTCTCGTCGGTGCGTGCCCCAGGCAGCGTCATCCATTGGGCGGAGCGAAAGCGGTCGGGAAGCCAGTCGCCGTACTTGGGCGTGTCGTCGATCACCACCGGGAGCAGGAAGGGTTCGTCGGGCGCCATGCCGCGAGCGCGCTCGTCGGCGGCCATCCACTCGCGCCAGAAGTAGTCCCGCCGCCGGTCCGGGTCTTGCGTGGCGCGCGAAATCACGGGCATGAACAGGCTGCTCGTGTCCACGCCACGCCGGATACTGCGCTCCCAATCATCGCCGCCCCGAAGCTCGCTCCGGTCGAACCATACGTCGATGCCCGCAGCATCGAGTTCCTGCGCGAGACCTTGCACGGCGTCTACATCCTGACTCGAATAGCTGATGAACACCGCACCCTCGATGGCGCGCGGCACGACGGGCGCCGACGGGGCCTTCGCAACGCCCGCGGGGTGACGCTGGCTCCAGCGGGCGCGCAACTCGGCGCAAAAGACAGTCGGCTCCAGTGACACGACGCGGGTCGCCGGGCTGAAGTCGGCGAGAAAGGCTTTCAGCGCGGGGTCGCGCGCGGCCATTGGATCGACCAGGTACTCCACCGTCTGGCGAGGTGACGAGAGCCGCTCGTTCTTGGCTGCGCGCAGGAAAAAGCGCGCGAGCCAGTCCGGCAGCCGGCAACCGAGCAGCAGCAGATGGTCGTCGCGCAACGCATCGAACAGCAGCTTCGGCTGACGCGCGTCGTCCTGCAACGCGTGAAGGAACTCCAGGCGGTCCTCGTCGCAGATCACCCAATCGGGGGCTGACGATTGCCGGCCGAGCAGATGGAACACGGTTGGCGTGGTCAGGCGCCCGCGCGGGAGCGGTAGATCGGCAGGCCGATTTGGGGAGAAACTCACGACCGAAGTGCGCGTGTCCCCGCCGTGACGGACAAGGTCGATGGCGCGAGTCAGCAAGCCGTCGAACGACAGGGTCACGAACAGATCGAACGGGGATACGGCGGCGAGGTCCAGCAGCGCTTGAGGAGGTTCGATCGCCAGATCTCTCACGACCTGAGACGTGCGGACGTACAGGTCTTCCTTGCGCGCGCGCGGCAGTAGCAGGTAACGGCTGACGACGTCATCCAGCCGCGGAGGGTTGTCGAACTCCGCCAGGCCGATGCGGAGCTTTTCGGCCAACCGGGTGGCGACAAGCGCATCGAACCCCATGGATTGACCGTCCTGACTGACGGGCAGCAGCCCGTCGTCCACCACCGCAATGACGCGCCCTTCATCGATGTAGTCGAGAAGGTCACTCCAGAAGAATTCGTCGAGTTCTTCCACGAAATTCGCTCCTGGAAATTTGAACTCCCCTGATCATTCGACGGGTGCGGGTAGCCTGCGCATACAGGCCATTTCGATTTCGAGTTGTGTCAGCTCCGCCGTGAAGCGCTGAAATTTGCAATGGCCCGCTCGTCAGCCGTTGCTCTCTCGACTGATAAAAAACGATTGGAAAACGCCCTTTTGTCAAAAGACGCTGGCTATTGGAGCAATGATGTACGCACCGGTCACTGTTTTGTCTGAACACACTGCCTCAGATCGACGATAGAACATCGGGTGGCGCAGCGACAGGGACCTAGGTGGGACAGCGCACATTTTGCGCTGCAAATATCTTGCAGGAAATGCGCCACGCGGTGAGAAATTGTCTCGTCCTTTCGACAAGCGCAGCGGCAACGTCACAGACCCTGCATGACCAGCCAGGCATTGAAAGGTGAGATTGAACCACCCACGCCTTATATCGTGGATGAATGGATATTCATTTCGACATACTTAGTGTTGGCTACGGACCATCGAATGCCTTACCCAGTGCGGCTTTCAGAGCGTCAGCGAAGCGTCCACACACGTGACGCAAGAACCGCCGATACGTACATTCCCGCTCATATCCACGTGTACTTCGATTCGTCCATCCCGACCGACACAGCGTCCCTGTGTCGCGACATAGCTTCCGCCGTCGGCAGGCAACAGGCCGCGCTTCCACTGGAATGCAGCGACGCTGCCGTTGCCGCTTCCACAGACAGGATCCTCCTCAACGCCACATGACGGTGCGAAGGTACGCACTTCTATCGCCGCATCTCCACGGTCGCGAGTACCGAATACGGTCAGACCCGTGACGCCGAGGCGGCGCTCGAAGTCCGCCAACCTCGCGAGATCTGGCCGAAGATCGACCACGGTAGCCGCCCCGTCCATCTTCGCGATGACCCAAATCGGGCCGACATTCACGATGGCGGGCGCAGCCTTCGTGTCGACTTTGCAGCCGAGAATGAGTTCGAGATCCGCAATATCCGCTGCGTGCAGCGGCTCGATCTTTGCGGGCGGAAGATCGAAGGCCAATTGGCGGTTTCCTCGTTGCTCTTCGATCGTCAACTCGACGAGGCCAATGCCGCATTGCTGAATCAATCGCCCGCCCGCGCGAGGTGTTACACGGCCCGCTTCCAGAATGGCATGAGCACTGCCGAGCGTCGGATGGCCAGCAAAGGGAAGCTCACTGCGCGGCGTGAAGATCCGCAACTGATAGTCCGCCTCGTTTGCCGTAGCCGGAAGAACAAACGTGGTTTCGGAAAGGTTCGTCCAGCGTGCGACGGCCTGCATCTCATCCGTGGATAAACCCTCCGCGTCGAGTACCACAGCAACCGGATTGCCCAGCAGTGGTCGCGAAGTAAACACGTCAACTACCTTATATGATCTCTTCATGGTGTCTCCAATTGGCTGGATAGCGTGTTGGTCAACCTTGTGCAGTCGCTACGCTGTCGATTTCCGCTTCCGTGATGCCGTACTTCGCCATGCGCGCGCGATGGTCCGCCGAACCGACGTACTTGCGCAGCTGTTCATTCATAGCCTGCAAAAGAGCAGCATTGTTCTTATTGAACGAGAAGGCGCCGACAGGCGCTCCCGTTTCCTGGCTCATCGCATGTGCGACCGCTTCCAGTTCCTTGTTTGCACTGGCAACCGCGCGGTTCCCGACGGCCGTTCCGGCGAATGCGTCTATCTTTCCCGCGAGTAGCGCAGCAATTGCCTCCGGCTGGTCCTTGAACATCACGATTTGGTCATCACGCACGCCCGCCGACTTTGCGGAGTTGAGCTGTACCTGACCAGTAATAATCCCCAACCGCGCGTCGTTACGCTCTGCTACGGCCCTGTAGCTCGTCAGCGTCTTGGGATTTCCGTCATGCACGACGAACCCATCCCCCAGCGCCCAGACGGGCACGCTGAACGCAACCTGCTCTGCGCGTTCGGCCGTTACAAAAATCGGCACGTTCATATCCCAGCGGCCTTCGTGTATGCCAGGCAGAAATTCTTCGAACGAGGTCAAATGATGTTCGATGGATGTCACACCGATTGCGCGCAGCACCACATCGGCCAGTTCGATATCCGAGCCCGTCACGTAACCATCGGGACCCGTCCAGTAGAACGGCGGTTCATCGATATAGGCGATTTTTACTTTCATGGTTTTACCCGACATGTCTGGAAGTAAATGTTCCGGCTATCCGGTGTGCTACATGCAGCGTCTGCGCTCTTACTGATGCGATCGGAACACACGCATCGTAGCGCTCGCGGGCCGACCATAACAGTCACAATTCCGACTGAATCGACCATCACAATTTCGCTTGGCGAGCCGCGACGGCCGCAACGATAATTGTGAATCTTCTGTCGCGATGCCTGGATCGCAGCGGGCGCCTATACGCAGCAGTTGATGGAGCGCAAGCTCGCATTCACGCAGTGCGGCCCCGCCCTGCGGACTTCCTGGAAAGCGGCGCCTACGACACGCACTTGCGCCGTATCCGCCGCATCTTCGAGCAGAACCTCGCACGCATGACGCGTGCAATCGAGGCAAGCTTCCCCGCCGACACGAAGGTGAGCCGGCCAGCAGGCGCCTTTATGCTCTGGCTAGAACTGCCGAGGGGCTTCGATTCACGCGAACTCTTCGAGGAAGCGCTCGAGCAAGGCATCTGCTTTGCGCCCGGCGACGTCTTCTCCGCGAGCCGGCGCTTTCGAAATTGCCTGCGACTGAGCGCCGGGCACGTCTGGAGCGACCGTATCGAAGACGGCGTCCGACGCCTGGGCCAGCTTGCAAAGGCGCAGCTTGCGCGCTGAGCGCCGAGGCGGGCGCGCGCACCCGGTTGCCGATCTGGCGGGACGACAACTCCATCGCGTCGATCGGTTGAAACCTGGCCAAACAAACACAGCAAGTTGCGCTATCAGATTTTCAGGCGCGAAACTTTAGTGCCCGAGAGCGACACGTCACCCATCAGGCCGGCGTTGGTCATCACGATCGCTTCGACGGGCGCGGTGGCCGTCGTCGTATCGATCTCGCCGTTTGCGCCGACCTTCAGCAGCGCGACCGACCCTTCGCCACCGACCGACCAGCCTTTGGAATTGCGAAACTTGCTGAGCGCATCATGCGTCATGAACAGAAAGATGACGGCCTTCGATTGTGCGCCTGCCTGCAAGCCGAATGAGCCCGACACCGTGCTGTAGTAACCAACCGACTTCCCGCCCACGTGCAATGCGCCTTCGCCGTATTCGCCGCCGGCGATGAAGCCGACCTTCAGCACGGATGGGAACACGAGAACGCCATTCGCCTTGCCGACGAGTTCCTTCGAACCTTTGACTGTCTCGTACAGCCGCGATAAGGTCGCGTGGACCTTGGCGTCGATTTCCTGCCGTTTCGCCGAGTTGGACTCGCCGGCGAGGGCGTCGCCCAGTGTCACCGTGAAGCCCGCCAGCGTAAGGCCCGAAACAGCGAGCGCGGCGCTACCCGTCCGTATAAAACTTCTTCTGTGCATGGTTACCTCCATCGTGGTTCACGGTCATACCGTGTTGCTGCAATGGTCTAAGGGATGTACTCCACCGACAGTTGTCCTGTTACGCGCCCCGGTTGCAATTTCACAGACGCAGAAAGAGCTTCATGAAGGTGTTCGCCCTGCGGTAGCACATCATCCGGATCAACCCCCTAAAGCGATGATGATCGCAAGCAGCGCGACGCCAATTCCGGACATTGCAAGACCGGACACAACGGGTCTTCCGCCCGTGTGCCGGCCGAGCGCAAAACCGCAGATGAAGAGCGTGACAACCGCCAGTGCGTTCGAGACGCGCAATGCCAACATGACCTCTGAAATAAACATGAATGGAATCACGACCGGGAAAGTCGCCAGGACGACGAGCGCGAATACGCCGAATGCGGCGGCATAGTCCCTCCCATCAAGTCGGACAGACACCTCGCCTACGGTAAGCAGCCCCTGGCGCAGTTCGTCGAGCGCCGCAGGCTGGACGATGGATGCGAAAAGTTGCGGGAGCGCATCTTTAATCAAGTGGTGCGCTTCGGGCTTGTCTTGTGTCGCCCGAAGCCGCGCCAGCAATGTAACCTTCCTGCGTCGCTCAGTTGCTGTGCGTATGAGACACATGACGGCATCCACGAGTCCCCAGGCGAGGTTGCAGCCGAGTGCGGTGAACATCATCGTCCGGACTTCCTGGCGGCCGGCGGTCGCAACGCTGAGGGCGCCCGTGAACGACAGTGCCATCAGCACACCAAAGACGATCTCGCTCACTCTGTCGATTGGGTCAAGCAAAGGTTCGCGTTCGTTTGACATGTCAGCGGCGCTCCTTGTGGTTCTTGCCTGATTACATCAGGCATGAAGGGATTCGTCGCAATCGACGGCCCCCGGGTAATCCACGATCCGGCTACGCGCAATGGATTCTCTCGACTACCCCTCTCCGACCTCACGACGGGCGAATGGCTGCAAGAGCCGGCGATGCACGAGCAACAGCAAAGGCGTCGTGACCATCGAGAGCGCAACGACCAGCGTGACAAGGGACGACTGGCGCTGATCGATAACACCCGCAGCCAATGAAGCGGCCATCACCACAAACGCGAACTCGCCGCCTTGTGACAGCAGAATTGCAAAGTAGCTGCGTTGCGAAGGCGGCACGCCAAATCTGTTCGCAAGAAGCCACTGCGCGATCGACTTGATACCGACAAGTGCCACGACGAGTACCGCGACACGTACCGGCTCGCGCATCAACACACCAAAATCGATTGACGTTCCCACTGCAATGAAAAACAAACCGAGCAGCAAACCCTTGAAGGGCGCCATGTCGACTTCGACCTGGTGGCGATAGTCCGAATCCGCGAGCAGTACACCTGCGACAAAGGCGCCCAAAGACATCGACAGATGAACGCTCTCCATGAGCAACGAGATGCCCACGATCCAGAGCAGTGCAAACGCCGTGAAAATCTCGGGAACGCCAATGCTGGTGATCACACGCAACACGACATGCAACAGATAGCGGCCAACAAGCGCGATCGCACCCAGCATGGCCAGTGCTTTCAAGGCTACGAGCCAACCCGGTTCCGCTGCGGCGGTGGGCACCGTCGGTCCAAGCAGCGGCAGCAGCGCAATCAGCGGGATCGCTGCCATGTCCTGGAACAGGAGAATGCCGAATCCGGCGCGGCCCGTTGGCATCTCCATTAACTTGCGCTCCTGAAGTTCGGACATCACCATTGCCGTCGATGACAGCGAGAGCGCAAGCCCGCCCGTCAACGCAATACGCCATGGCAACCCTAACAACATGAAAACGCCCAACAACGCCGCGGCACAGACGGTCATCTGCATCGTGCCGTAGCCAAAGATGGTGCGGCGCATCGCCCATAGGGCGTCGACCCGCATTTCAAGTCCGATCACGAACATCATTAACACGATGCCCAACTCGGAAAAATGGAGGATCGCGTCGACGTCGGTCACCAGCTTCAGTGCCCACGGGCCGATCATGATGCCCGCCACCAGATAACCCAGTACTGCCCCAAAGCCGAGGCGGACTGCCACCGGCACGGCGATCAGCGCCGACGCAAGAAAGATGACCACGTCGACCAGCAACTTTGTCATCTGGTGTTCTCCTGAACAGACCTTCGACAGAGCTCGAAGCAACGCATTGTGGACGGACTGCGGAACCGCGCCGCCCTGGCTTCACCCGATCGCGGCTAGACCTTTCTCCGGAACGTATCTGATGGGGCGATTCGGTTTGCGGTAGCCGTCTGGCTTCTGCCTCGCCGGTCTCGTAGCGTCGTCCGCCTCCGCCAACGAACATGATCAATCGCGGAATCGTCAAAAGGCATCACGCGCTCCTCATTAAGTCTATTCACTGCATTGCACCAGCGGTATTGGACCTTGGTCCAATCAGAAATCAGCGTGTCAGTGCGCCCGGCTGTAGCGGTCAAAGAGCTGAAGCGTCAGACACGCGTAGAGGGTCACTGCCAGAAAGAGCCCCATGCGCACCGCGAATGCACTGTAGACGTCCTTGCCCGCCACGCTATCCTGCACCGACTGGCCGAGCAGGATGATCATCGTGACGAGGCTGTTCAGCCAGAAACCCGGCGAGTAACGCGTCGGGCTGAGGCGATAAAGCTTGCGTCCCACCAGCAGGCCGAACAGCAGCATCCACAGGAAGAACATCCACAGGTCCACGAAGAGCCTGAGTGCAAACCAGAACGCCACCGCAAGCAGGCCGCCTAGCAGCGTGGAGCCGATGAGATCGCGCGCCGCGCTGCGGGCCGTCGTGGTGCAGCTCTGTCTGCCGAGACTGACGGACTTCATGATGATGGGCATGTAGCTCGCCGGATCGGTCATCGCGAGCAGGTAGACGGGCATGACCACGAGCGCGGCGCGCAGCGCAACGCGTACGGCCAGGTCCTTCGGCATGACGGGCGCGGCAGGTTGCAGCCGCGCGCTCACGGGTTCGGGAAACAGCCGGTGAACCACGGCCGACACCACCACGGCAAGCACGAGCCCCTTCACCAGTGCGCCAACGACCGTCACGGCTAACTGGAAGTCAGCTGTACCCGCTGCGGAGATCATCGTCAGTCCCGCCACCAGAAAGGTGGCGACCAGATTGTTCCCACCGCGCAATCCGTAGCGAAAGGCAAGAAAGAGCAAGAGAGCCGTGATCATCACGCCAGCGAATGCGTAATGACGAAGCAGCGGAACAAGGAGCAAGCCACTGCCCGTGGTCAACGCGACGACCAGCGCGAACGCGATGCCTGCCTTGAACGACAGTGGCCGGTTTTGCGTCGCGAGCAGAAAGACGGCGAACACCGGCCCGACCACGGGAATCGGCAGGTCCAGCGCGAAACTGACCGCGAGGCAGAGTGCCGTCCCTGTGGCAATGCGCAGCGCACGGCGACCGGGGAGCTGGAGTGTGCTTGCCATGGACGTCAGTAAAGGTAGGAGACCCAGCTCATCACGCGCAGAAACACGCGACCCAGCAGATTGAGCGGATTGCCCTGACTCGGAAACGCCATCACCTCGGCCTGCCCGCCAATGCGGAGGTTGTGCAGACGTGTACGCTCATCCGGGTCGAACTCGACGATCACCGGAAAACGCTGGGCGGGACGCAGCCAGTCGCGGCTGTTCTGCACGGTGGGCAGACTGCCGGGAGGCGTGCTCTGCCCCACGCTCACGCCATAACCGATACTTCGGACCCGCCCTTCGAAGACTTCGCCCGGCAGTGCGTCCAGTGCGATAGCCACGGGCGTGCCAGGCTGGAGATGGCCCAGGTTGTTCTCGGTCATATCGGCGCTGACCCACACGTTGCGGACCGCGATCAGTGTCATCACCGGATTGCCCGCCGCCGCGAACTGGCCGACCTCGGCGCGCAGATCGGTGATGACGCCACCTGTGCGGGCCGTGATCCGCGTGTTGGCCAGATCGAGCTCGGCCTTCTGGACGGCAGCCGCCGCGCTGCGCAACTGCGCGTTCTCTTCGTCGTGACCGCCCTGCTGCTCACGCGCACGCTCCACTTCGGCACGCGCTGCGGCAACCTGGCTTTGAGCCTGCTCGTGCGTCGCGCGCGCCACCTCGAGGCGTCGAAGCGAGACCGTGCCCTCGTCTTCGCGGTACAACCGTTCCAGACGGTCGCTGTCCTGCCGCGCCTTGATCTCGTTTGCGATCGCCGCTCGCAGCGATGCGAGCGCCGAATCGATGCCGGCCGTGCTGGCGCCGACCTGACGGCGCGTGGAGTCGAGGTCGGCCCGTGCGCGATCGGCGGCAATGCGGTATTGGTCGCTATCGATTTCAAACAGCACGTCGCCCGCGTTGACCTCCTGGTTGTTATGCACGAGGACGCGCGTCACCCGTCCCGATACTTCCGCGGCGACGGGCACGACATAGGCCTGCACGCGCGCCTGTTGTGTGTAAGGCGTAAAGCGGTCGGCGAGCAGATACCAGATCAGGCTCACGACGATCAGTCCGACAATCCACTTCATCGCCCTGCCCGATGGATCGGCGTCGGGCGACGGCGCTGGCGTCGGCGCGGCATGGGAGGACTCGGGCGTGTCGCTCATTGGGAGGGACCTGAGGACGGAATGGCGGCAGCCGGCTGCGCGCGCGGCTCGTTCAGCAGATCGCCCCAGTCGGTGCGTTCCTGCATCTGCGCGCGGGTCGCCGCATCGACGATCGGCTGCTCCGTGTACCAGCCTCCGCCGAGCGCCTTGTACAGCGCGATCAGGCTGCCCACGGCATTGCTGCGGTTGACGATGTACGCGTCCTGCTGCGCGAACAGCGCGCGCTGGGCATCGAGCACGCGCTGGAAGTCTGAATACCCTTCGCGGTAGATCGTATTGGCAAGCGTGAGGGAGCGCCGCGCGGCCCCTTGAGCGTCGTTCAGAATGGTGTCCCGCTGCAATGCGGCGATCAGTGCGGTAGCAGCATCATCGGCTTCCCGCGCGGCTTCGAGCACGGTGTTCTGATAGGCGACCGTCAACTGTTGCAACCGGACGTCCTGCACGCGCACGTTGTTGGTGATCCGGCCATGGTCGAACACGTTCCACGTGACGCTCGGGCCGGCTACCACGGCCAGCGTGTTCGGTGAGCCGGTGAGCGAACTCGCGCTCCAGACGAGCGAGCCCAGCAGCGACACGGACGGATAGAGATCGGCTTTCGCCACGCCGATCAATGCCGACTGCGCGGCCATCTGATACTCGGCAGCGCGAACATCGGGACGACGCAATAGCAGATCGGCAGGCACGTCCTGCAGCACGGCATGATCGACGAGCGGAATCACGCCCTGCTTGCCGGACTGCACGTCGAGTTCCGGCAGCGGACCGGGTGGTCGTCCCGTCAGCACGGATAGCGCGTGACGCGCGAGCACGATCTGGCTCTCGAGTTCGGGAATGCTGCTCAGCGTGCCCAGATACTGCGTTTTGGCCTGCTGGAAGTCCAGCTCATCCGTCTCGCCGCTCTTGAAGAGCTTTTGCGCGATGTCGTAGCTGCGCTTCTGCAAGCGGGCGTTGTCGCGCGCGATGCGCAGGCGCGCCTCGGCCGTGCGCAGCGTGAAATAGGTATCGGCGACCTGCGCATGTAACAGGACCAACGCGGCGTCGCGGTTGGCTTGCGCGGCAAAGAATGCGGCGTCGGCCGACTCGATTGCGCGGCTAAAGCGTCCCCAGAAGTCGAGTTCCCAGCCGATACTGAAGCCCGCGCCGTATTGCCAGTAGGCACCCGAGCGCGGGTTGAATCCATCCGAGTTCTTGCGCGCCGCGTAAAGCACGTCGGCGTTGACCTGCTGCACCTGGGGATAGCGTCCCGCAAGCGCGATGCCGAGCTGCGCGCGGGCCTCGATCACGCGCAGACCGGCGATCTTCAGGTCGCCGTTGTTTGCATCGGCTTGCGCGATCAGACGCTCGAGGTTCTCGTCGCCGAAAATCTGCCACCACTGGCGCGCATCGGGCTGCGCTGCCTGCTGCGTGACCTGTCCGATCGATGCGCTACTCCAGTGCTCGCTCCACGCCTCGTGCTGCGGATGGAAGTCCGGACCCACGCGCATGCACCCGTTCAGGAAGCCCGTGAGGCTGCCGATCAGCCACACTGTCCGAAGCGGCATCGCCACCCCGCGGGGGAGCATTGAAGGCGACACGGCGTGGTCTCTGGAGTCTCAGGGTTGTTCGAGTGTCGGGCGCTGCCCGGATGCCGGCTGGTCTTTCACCCATCGCCAGAACAGCTGGTAACCCACGGCGAGCATGACGGGACCGATGAAGAGGCCGATGACGCCGCCCGTCACCATGCCCCCGATCGCACCGATCAGCACCACGGGCATCGGCACCGCGACGCCACGGCCCAGCAACAGTGGTTTGAGCACGTTATCGGCCAGACCGGCAACGAAAACGTAGACCGAGAATATGATGGTCGCCGTGCTCACCCCCTGCGTAACAATCACGAAAATGATGACGGGTACGGTAATCAGCGTCGCGGGTAGCTGCATGATGCCGATCAGCAGCACGGCGAGCGCAAGCAGGCCCGCGCCGGGAATACCCATGACGATGAACGCAATGCCGATGAGCAGCATCTGGATGAACGCAATACCGACCACACCTTGCGCCACGGCCCGAATGGTCGACGTGCATAGATCGGCAATCTGCTGGCCGTTCTCGGGACCCGAGATGCGCGAGGCAATCTGCACTGAACTTTGGTAGCCCTTCTCTCCATGCGCCATGAAAATGCCAGCGACGATAAGCGCAATGAAAAAGACCAGTAATCCCGCGCCCAGCCCCGTGACCGTGCCGAGGATTGCGAGCCCGGCTTCCTTGAGTTGAGGAGCGAACTTCTGCGCGAGCCCGGTGAGATCGGTCGACGCCTGCGTCCAGAAGTCATAAATCCGCTGGCCTATCAACGGCCACGCCGCCACGGATTGATCCGGTGGCGGAATCTGGAAGCTGCCGCTCTTGAAAATGGCCATCGCCCGCTCGATCGAATTGGCGACCGCGACGCCCAGCAGATAGGTCGGCACGAGAATGACCACAAAAGCGCAAAGGATGATCACCGTGGCGATCAGACCATCCTTGCCGGCGAGCGAACGCCTAAGCCTGACCTGCAGCGGATACAGCGTGATTGCAAGGATCAATGCCCAGACCATGAGGTTGAGGAACGGGACAAAGATCCGGAAACAGAAGATTGCCAGAACGGCGACAAGTCCAGCACGGATCAGTACATCGAGCAATTGCCGGGACAGCACCCGTTGGGTATCCGGTGTGATCAGCATAACTATCCTCCCGGCAGGTCACCCTGAGCATTTGCCGGCGACAAATCGGGGCGCGCCCAAATCGGCACCGTCGGCATGGCAGGGAGAAACACGCACTGATACTGACGTATTGCCACTGTTCAAGCTGGTCTGCAAAGCTCTTATATCTTGCCGCGAACGCGTGGTACCTTGCGAATGAAAAGCACTTTTACTGACTCATGCCGTGATGAGCGGTTTCAGTCGCAGCATCACGCTTCTTCCCGGCTTCCGCTTTCTTGTGCTCGTAGACTGGGCTCGCACCCGGCTTCGCTTCAGGCCAAATTCATGATTTTCATGACAAACTCCCCCTTGGCCCGCAGGTAGAGAATTTCAGCCTATACATGTTGAACAAAAGTTTGTATTGGACTTTGGTCCAATGACTGGTTGGACAGCGTGGACACTGTTCTGCTCAGAAGAAGCATTGCATTTGCGCCTGTATGTGCGTTACCGTGCAAGTCATCTTCTGAACCCGAATCGACGCCAGTGCTACTGCTCGCGTTACCGCGCCTGAGAGAAGGTCGTGCGCGATGCTACACATCCTCAGCCGGCTTTGACATTGCGCAGCGTTTCATTACATGCAGTTCGTTTAGATTGGCGAAACGAATGCACATGACAGGCATGACATCGCACCGTAGCGATCACGTCCAGGGAGACTGCATCATGTTCTTACGGAATAGAAGGTGCGCGGTTGCGCTAGCTGCAATCTTGCTGGCGGCCTCTACCGGGAATTCGTTGGCAACCGAACAGGCGCAGCAACGTCGCGCAGGGCGTGATGTTCGCCAGGAAACACGCCAGGGCGCCCGCCACACAAAACAGGATTGCCGGGCTGCCAACCAGAAATCGAACCCGCAATGCAGGCAGGATAAACGCGAAACCAAGCAACACGGCCGACAGGCAGCCCGCGAAATCAAATATTGAATTTGATTGACCTTGCGGAAATCCACGGTCATTTGCGCCGAGCCATTTGTCATTAAATGGCCGCGAAACAGGTAGTGGTCTGCAAAGACTGGCGAACCCGTTACGAACGGATGTTTCGTAAAGTCAATTCACCTGTACCGCTATCGCTCAGCTTTGCTTTCTTTGTTCGTCATATGAAGGGAAGCGATCCTAGCCGGATCAACATTTGATATGGCCGTTCCGGGCCAACCGCATGAGCGGCGTTCACACGGGTGACCATTGGAGAATCAGCTTTCAACTGCGAAGTGGGAGCCGAAACGCTGCCGGGTTCGAGAATGCTCGACGATTGGTAAAGGCAGATCCACTCTTGCATGCCTGGGTTCGACGTGTCAGTTTCGAGCATCCAGTTCACCCCGCACAGAAGACAGCGATATCTGCACACTTCGAGCGGGCGGCGACCCAGTGGACGCAGCCTCGTCGAACAGGGTGATTTCTGCAACTGTGGATGGGGAACAGGGGTAGTGCTCTGTAGCATTCCGTCGCACGCGTCGCAAAACATGGGAGTCAGGATCGCAGAAGAGGGATGGAGCAACTATAGCACTGGGTATCGCGAGATTGGGCGTGGCAGGGCCTCCTGGTCCCACATCACAAGATGCGACATGCAATCAATTAATTAAGAGAGCCGCCGCGAGATCAAAGTCACAAATCCACTACGACGTCCCCGACGGGTCGGGCGCAGCAAATTAGCACATTGCCCTCGGCAGGCTTGTCGAGCGGCTCCGGTGCATAGGCAACCGTTCCCGAAACAAGCCCGCTCTCGCAGTTGTGACATATCCCCGTCCGGCACGACCATCGGACGTGTACGTCGCAGGCTTCGGCCAGTTCAAGAATACTTTGGCAGGAAAGCGCATTCCAATGTGCGGCGATGCCACTGCGTGCGAACGACACCAGCGGCCCCTCGGTGACCTCTGAAACCGGCAGATGCGGAGCGCGTACCGACTTGCCCGTGATACCCGGATTCAGCGACTCGACACCGCCGAAGCGCTCCATGTGAAGTCGTGAATTCGGAACGCCCATGCCTTCCAGGGTTCGCTTCATGTCGTGCATGAACGATGCCGGCCCGCAAAGATAGACATCGGCATCCACGGGAAGGCCAATCTTTTCCAACGCCACTTGCGACACACGACCCGCGTCGTCGAAGTCGTCACCGATACGATCGCCCGCCGCCGGCGCGCTGTAGCAAACGTAGCCGCGTCCGTGCTCAAGCATGTTGAGCAGGCGTCGAGATTCGGCACCGAAAGGATGATGCTTGCCATCGCGGGCCGCATGAATCCAGAGAACCTGCCGCGTGGACCCCGCCGCCGCCAGTGCATCCAGCATCGAGAGAACAGGCGTCACGCCGATTCCAGCACTCAGCAATACGGCGGGATTGACGCCTTCCTTGAGAACGAAGTCCCCGCGTGGAGCACTGACATCGAGCGTATCTCCAACGCGAACACGATCGCCAAGATAGGTGCCGGCCGCCCCGTTCGGCTCGACCTTCACGCTGATGCGATATCGGCCTGTCGACGACGCAGCCGATAGCGAATAGCTCCGAAAGAACGGAGGATCTTCAGCGCCCTGTTTTAGACGCAACACAACATATTGCCCCGGACGAGCCTGCTGAAGTGGCAGGCCATCCGTCGCCTCGAATACGAACGAAAGAACGTCGGCGGACTCCCGCTGGATTGCTACGACTGCAAGTTGTCGAAAGCCGGGCGCAACGGCATTCGACACCGCGGCAAGCGCAAGCCCCGCGTTGCCGCTGGTCGCGCCTGCCTCGATGCTGCCGAGTAGCGAGTTGAACGACGTTCGCCATCCAGGTGACAGCGCATCGATACACAATGCACGCTCCAATCGGTCACGTGGATGGGCAGGCGAATACAGCAGCGCATTGATCTCTTCGACGCTCATCTGCTCCTTCGCTCCGCGCAGCTTGATGATCTCGTCGCCAGCGCCCACGTCGCCTTCCTGCAGGACGCGCAGATAGAACCCCGGGCGTCCGCTGGAACTCAACAAGGCTGCCATGCGCGGCTCGTCCATGCGAATACCGAGGCGATAGCAGGTCACGCGAGGTTGAGTGACTTCGAAAATCGCATGACCGATCTTGTAGACATCGCCGATACATACCTCATGGTCCGGCAATCCATCGATCGTAAAGTTCTCGCTGAACTGTCCAAAGCCGAATTCCTTCCTGTTCAGGAACGTTTGCCAGTGTCGATACGAGTCGACCTGATAGGCCAGCACGGCGCGTTGTTCTCCGCCATGGCCACCAAGATCCCCTTGACCGTCACCGTCAAGTCCCAGGCGCCTCGCGACACATCGCCCTGCCACCGGAAGCTTCCAGCTTCCCGTATGCACGGTCCGCCCATTCCATTCGATGTCGCGCGGGAGGCCAACATTCACCGATAGCAGTCGTGCCATGACAGTCACACCTTTATACGATTCCCGGCAGAGCGCGTCATTCCCGCGACGCGCCCAACGCCCTGATGCGTAAAGCGCTTCGTCAACAAGCGCGGTATGCGGCGCTCACTTACGTGACGGAATGAATCCTGGCGAGCCCGTCTTCACGACTTCGTTATATCGTCGCCTGGTCTGAATCTGATTGATCTCTTCGAACGCGTCTGCAGGGAGCGCGGAGATATTGAAGTTTTCCCGCGCGCGAGCGGCTGTCTTTGGCGTGGTCAACATAGCCGTGCCACGTTGCACGGCCCAGGCGAGCAGAACCTGCGCCGGTGTTTTCTCCACACGCGCGGCGATCGCCGCGACGACGGGATCATCGAGCGGACCTGGCCTTATTCCATGTCCCAGCGGTGCAAAGGCCAGAAAAATGATCCCGTTCGCGTTGCAGAACTCGAGAAGCTCCGTCTCCGGAAGATACGGATGGGCTTCGACCTGCACCACCGCCGGTTTGATTCTTGCCGCCTCATATAGGGGTTGCAAGTCCTTCAACGTAATGTCGGACAGTCCGATCGCCCGGCATCTCCCACCGTCAACGAGCGCTTCCATCGCACGCCATGTGTCGAGCAACGTGACACCGTCGTCATAGATGACGTCGCCATTTTTATCGCGCGGGTCCTGGTCGTCTCCCGGCTGGAACGCGAATGGCGTATGTATCAGGTACAGATCCAGATAGTCGATTCCAAGCTTCTTGCAGCTTGCTTCGAAAGCCAGCGGAACGCGCTCAGGCCGATGGTTCGAGTTCCAGAGCTTGGTCGTCACATAGACCTCATCGCGAGCCATCCCGTTGGCCGCGAGCCCTTTGTGCAAGGCCTCTCCCACCTCGCCCTCGTTTCTATATCGCTCTGCACAGTCGAAGTGTCGATACCCCTCCGTCAGCGCATCGTAGACGGCCGTTCTGGTCGTGGCTGGATCGGGGATCAGCGTGCCGAACCCAATAGCAGGCATAGAACCAGACCCGTGTTTAAGTGGGATTTTTCGCAGCTGGAAATCTGTCGGCACAGCCATGGCGCTACCTCCGCACCCTCGCAGGCGCAAAGCAGCCCGTCAATTCGCGTGCGTACGCGACAACGTGCAGGTACAACGGGATATCGGCTCGCGACTGTCGATGAAACCACCTCTTTCGAAAGCGATCGCGAACCAATGCATGCCGACTACGATATCCGCTATCTGCCACGGGTGCAGCGGACGTACGCTTCCGCGGCTAACATGCCTTCGACTGCTTCTTCAATCGAGTGCATGGAACCGAAAAACACGCGTCCGCAGAACCCAACGTCTATCCCGGCATCTGCGCGCCGCGCCAGACCTGACATTGCTGGCGAGCAACCTCATGCAATGAATTATGTACGCCGTAGATGCGGCGCAACCACATTGCATCGCTGACACCTTCAGTCACAGTACGCTTGATGATATCCAGGCCCTCCTCCGCACCCAGAACGCGGGCATGCTCAGCGATCGCATCCAGCGTGACAAGAATGTCGGCTCGAATCGGACCGCGAATCCCGGTCTCCGGATTCACGCATAGACCATCCAGCCCATAGCGGCAGGCCATGAACCGGTTCGTCCGATACACTTCGTAATCACGCTCACTGAGGCGCAAAGGTTTATCAACCAGCAGATAGCGCGCAACCGCCTGGATATACGCGGCGATCGCGGCGGCCCATTCGACGCGTAGCGGTGTGTCCATGACACGTATCTCGATCGTGCCGTATCCCGGGCTTGGACGTATATCCCAGTAGAAATCCTTCAGGCTTTTGACGAGGCCCGTGTTCGCCATGCGCTCGAAATAGGCTTCGAACTCCGACCACGTCGTCACGAACGGCGCTCGCCCCGACAAAGGAAATGGCGCAACCGAATTGAGCCGGGCGCACTGGAACTTCGTGTCACTCCCCTGCACATACGGCGAGGAAGCAGCCAACGCAATAAAGTGCGGAACGTAACGCGAAAGCGAATGCAATAGAACGAGCGCCGAATCAGGATCCGGGCAGCCTACATGCACGTGCTGGCCAAAGATCGTGAATTGCTGGTATAGCGCGCCATATAGCCCCATCAGATATTCGGAGCGCTCGCGCCCGTCGGAACGCTGGTCGTACCAGTTCTGGAAGAAGTTTGTGCCGCCGCCGCACACCCCCACATTGAGAAAGTCGGCCGCCCGGACCAGGGTATCGCGAAGCACCTGCAATTCGCTCCTCGCCTGGTCGAAATTCTGGCATATGCCTGTCGCCAGCTCGATCATCCCCTCGGTTGTCTCCGGCTTGATCGCGCCCGCAAAAGTCTGCTCGCTCACCCGGTTCAGCAACTCCGTCGCCGCCTTCGTCAGGTTGTAGTCATGGGTATTGACGACCTGAACTTCGAGTTCGACTCCCATCGTGAACGGATCAGATGATGCAAATGGCTGCAGCATGGGATGCCCTCTCGCACATCGATGCTCACGCCGGGCCTTGACGTATGAGCCGGCGCTGCCGCATCTGGTCGGATAAGCGTTGAGCATGAGCGCTGCCGATATGCAGTATCAGGCTCAACTGCACTGTCATACGTCGGTCGGAGACGAGCCCGAACGGGGTATTTCATCATACCCGTCCTGGCTGTCCGAGTTGCGTCCTCTCGAAGTCCAGCACCGAAAAGCCTGCACGCATTTCGTGCATGAAGTTGTGCCATAGCATCGTTACAGCGTGACGGCAGCTTGCAGCGCACGATTCAGGGTTTATACCGACTCCCGTGTCATCAACGGCTTTGCCCGGTTTTCGACACCCGCGCTTTTCGAAATGTGTCTAGTACCGTTGCGGCCTCGAGCTGCGTTGTCACCGCGCGATCGGCTTTCATCAGCGCCTCGATGCGCTGCGCAGTATCCGTCGACGGCGCCGGTGTGTAGACCATGATGCGCATCCCCGGCGCATCGGGCACTTCCAGCGACAGCGCATCCAGTTCCAGCACCCCTGCTACCGGGTGCTCGATGACCTTGCGCCAGTCGCTGCGCTTGAGCACTTCGTGCTCGGCCCACCAGCGGCAGAAATCGGCATCCGTATCGTTCAGTTCTTCGACGAGATCGCGCAAAAACACCTCGCCCGACGGTCGAAGAATATAGTCGCCGCGAAACTGCGCCAGCACGCATTTTGCATAGGCGTCCCAGCCCTGAAAGAGCGCACGCGCGCCGTCTTGCTGAAACGTGAACCACAGCAGATTGCAGCGGCCCGCAGGCATCTTGCGGAAGTCGGCGAACACGCGCACCGCCGCTTCGTTCCACGTCACATAGTTCCAGTTGCCGTCGACGACATACGCGGGCATGTTGCCAAGCTGATCGAGCATGCGCCGAACGGTATCCGTCACATTCTGCGCGATGGGATACGGGCCAGGCGGCGTGTAGTGATTGGCCAGTTCGAACAGATGCGTGCGCTCGTGCGGCGAAAGCTTCAACGCATTGGCGAGGCTTTCGATCGTCTTGAACGACACATTCACTTCCCTGCCCTGTTCGAGCCAGGCATACCAGGTGACGCTGATACCAGCACGCTCGGCCACTTCTTCGCGGCGCAGGCCAGGTGTCTTGCGGCGGCTGCCGCTCGGAAAGTCGATGTCCTCAGGCCGAAGACGGGCGCGGCGCGTCCTCAGAAAGTCGGCCAGTTCGTTCAGACGCTGCTGCTTCTCCATGTCTCGGCTCCTTCTGCCTTCCCTGTTACTGCCATTACTAGTAATGGCAATTGCTAGATGCGCTCCGTCAACCATGCCACATTGGCGCCGTCGGGAAGCACGCTGTATCCAGCATCGGTAACGCCAGATTATAGAACCCGTTACCCGTGCATGTGGCAGCCAGCCGCGTTGAAGCGTAGCGAGACAACGCTCGTGTTTTCCGACAGATATCAGAACATTTACGGAGACATTCATGCGTCGTTCGACCCGCTTTCACCGTGCGTGCGTATTCGCCGCAGCGGCTTTCATCCTGACGGCTTCCTGTGCCGCGCGCGCGGATTACACGGGCGCGCCGCGCACGTTTCTGTTCAATCCCGCCGTGCAGATTCCGTTCTCGGACACCGCGAAGTTTAAGAAGAAGCCGCCCTACGTGATCGGTTTTTCGAATGCGGGACTCGGCGACAGCTGGCGCGTCGTGATGCAGCACTCGCTGATGAAGGCCGCGTCCGAGCATCCCGACCTCATCAAGCAACTGCTGATCACCAACGGGAACATGGACGACGCCAAACAGGCCGCCGATATTCAGGACCTGATCTCGCGCGGCGTGGACCTGCTGATCGTCAGCGCCAACACGCAGAAAGCGCTCGATCCCGTCGTCACGCGCGCGATGAAACAGGGCATTCCCGTCGTGATGGTCGACCGGCGCATTTCATCGGATAACTTCGTTTCATTCGTGACGGGTTCGGATGCGATGATGGGCCGCGTATGGGCGCAATGGATCGTCGAGAAGCTGCACGGCAAGGGCAACGTCATCATGCTGGCAGGCCAGGCGGGTTCCAGCGTCAGCGCCGATCGCGAAGCAGCTGCGCATGAAGTGTTCTCGCAATACCCCGGCATCAAGGTGCTCGACACGGTCTACTCGGACTGGAGCCCCGTGAAGGCCAAGCAGCAGATGCAGGCCATGATCGCGAAGTACGGGCACACCATCAACGCCGTATGGTGCGCGCACGGCTTGCCCGTCGCGGGTTCTATCGAAGCGTTCCTCGCGGCCGGTTTCAAACCCGGCGAAATTCCGCCGCACACGACAGCCGACCTCAACGGCCCGTTGCAACTCGCGTTGAAGTACAAGATTCCGATGCTCGAAATCGGCTATCCGCCTTCGATGGGCGGCACGTCGCTCGATGTCGCGCTCAAGGTGCTGCAAGGTCAACCGTTGCCGAAGATCTACGAGATCAGTCCGCAGATCGCGCTGACGCGTGGCGACGAGACGGCATCGGTGCCGCACCCCGACCAGTACATCGATCAGGTGGTCGATGCGAAGGGCCCGCCCGACAAGATCATCGACGGTGGCATGGGAGCGGACTACAACCCGTCGACCTTCAAGATCAAGCTGCCGGGTGAGAAATGAACCGGCCCGCATCCAGTCCGTCACGCGATAGCCTCGCCGCGCCGCCCGACGTCATCGAAGTCAGCGGCATCACCAAGCAGTTCCCTGGCGTCAAGAGCCTCGATGCCGTGAGCTTCGGCGTGCGCGGCGGCGAAATTCACGCGCTGGTCGGCGAAAACGGCGCGGGCAAATCGACGTTGATGAAAGTGCTCGCGGGCGCCTACGTACCGGACGAAGGCGCATTGCGCTTCGACGGTCAGCCCATTGCGTGGAAGTCTCCAGCAGACGCAAAGGTACACGGCGTTCACATCATCTATCAGGAACTCGTGCTGTTTCCGCAATCGAGCGTGGCGCAAAACATCTTCGCCGGGATCGAGCCCCGCACGCGGCTGGGCATGATCGACCACCGCGCGATGAACGAACGCGCCGCCACGTTGCTGCACGAACTGGGCGTGCAACTCGATCCGCGCGAGCGTGTCGGTGCGCTCTCTGTCGCCAGCCAGCAGATGGTCGAGATTGCGAAGGCGATGGCGAGCGAGATACGCGTCCTGATACTCGACGAACCGACGGCAGTCATCGCCGGCAAGGAAGTCCAACTGTTGTTCGAACGGCTGCGCGTGCTGCGCGAACGCGGCGTCGCGATTGTCTATATCTCGCACCGGCTGGATGAAATCTTCGAACTGTGTGACCGCGTAACCGTCATGAAGGACGGCCGCAAGATCGGCACCCAAGCCGTGTCGGACACGACGCGCGCCGATCTCGTGCGGATGATGGTCGGCCGCGAAATGAAGGATATCTATCCGCCAAAGCCCGCGCTGGAACCGGGCGGCACGGTGCTGATGAATGTCGAAGGTTTGCAGGTCGGCAATCGCGTGTTCGACGCTTCACTGTCCGTGCGCGCCGGCGAAATCGTCGGACTTGCCGGCATGGTCGGCTCGGGCCGCACCGAACTCGCGTCGGGCGTGTTCGGCGCCCTGCCCGCGCGCGGCACGATTGAAGTGCGCGGCGCGCGCCACGCGCGCATGACGCCTGCAACGGCGATCCGCCTTGGCCTCGGCTTCGTCACGGAAGACCGCAAATCAGAAGGCTTGCTGATGTACCTGAACGTCGCGCAGAACGTCACCGCGACAACCCTCCGGCGCGTGTCCCGTTTTGGATTGCTGCGAGCAAGGGAAGAACGTACGGCAGGCGCGGATGCAATCCGCGAATACGGCATCGCGGGCGCGCGGCCTGCGGGCAGCGTCGCGACGTTATCGGGTGGCAACCAGCAGAAGGTGCTCATCAGCCGATGGGTACGCGTGTGTACCAGCGTGCTGATTCTCGACGAGCCGACACGCGGCGTAGACATCGGTGCGAAGGCGGAAATCTATCGACTGATGCGCGAACTGACGAATCGCGGACTCGGCATCCTGATGATCAGTTCCGAGTTGCAGGAAGTGATCGGCATGTCCGACCGCGTACTGGTAATGCGCGAGGGGCGTATTGCGGGCGAAGTCAGCGGCGAGCAGATGACGGAGCACGACATCATGGGGCTCGCGACGGGTGGCGCGCAATTCGCGCAGACGGGAGGCACTCATGCATTCGCTCATTAGGCGGCATGTCGCACCGAACGCAGCCGTATGCATCGTCGCTGGCCTGATTGCGGTGCTGTTCATCGCGGGGGCCAGCGTCAACGACCGCTTTTCGACGCTATCCAATCTGCTGAACGTCCATCAGCAGGCGACGGGACTCGCGCTCGTCGCGCTCGGGCAGACACTCGCCGTTCTAACGGGCGGCATCGATCTGTCCGTCGGCTCGCTGATCAGCGTCGCGGCGACGCTCACCTCGGGTTTGTCGGATGCCACACAAGGCGGCTGGGGCGTGGCGATTTCGGTCGCGATTGCGCTGTCCGTCGTCGTAGGCCTGGCCAACGGCCTGCTCGTGCTCTGGCTGCGCGTGCATCCGCTGATCGTCACGCTGGGTATGGGTGCCGTGCTGCAAGGCGGCATCCTGTACTACGCGAACGGCCCCGCGGGCAGCGTGCCGGACGGCTTCGACGCGCTGGCCTACGGCCGATACGCCAACGTGCCCGTCACCGCCACCGTCGTGCTGCTGCTCTATGGCTGCGTGTCGTATTTCATGCGCAATACGCGCCTCGGCCGCTACGTCTACCTGGTCGGCGACGACGACAACGCGGCGACGCTAACGGGCATTCCGCGCAAACGCGTCATTCTGTTCGTCTACACGTTCTCGTCACTCTGCGCAGGCCTGACGGGCATCTATCTGGCCGCGCAGTTCGGCTCGGGCCAACCGTATCTCGGTGCGAACTACACGCTTGCGTCGATTACGCCCGTTGTCGTCGGCGGCACGATTCTGAGCGGAGGGCGTGGCGGCGTCATCGGCACGCTGCTCGGCGTGTATCTGCTCAGCATGCTCAACAACCTGATCAACTTCGCCGGCGTGCCGTCGCAGTATCAGCTCATCGTGCAGGGTATCGCGATCATCGCGGCCGTCTGCGTCAACGTCCAGCAGAAACGGAGGCTCGCATGAACTCGGTTGCTCCGCGCAGCGACGCCACACCGGCGCGCATGCTGTCACTCGGCGTCGCGCGACGCTATGGCATCTATCTGTTTCTCGTGGCGCTGATTGCGCTGTCGGGTGCATGGTCGCCTGCTTTCCTGCGCGCCGACAACGTGGTCAACATGCTGGTGCAGTTCGCGCCGCTCGGCATCGTCGTGATTGGCCAGGTGTTCGTGATTCTCGTGGGCGGACTCGACCTGTCGGTTGCCTCCGTGATGGCGACGGCGGCCGTGATCGCCACCGCGTTCGACGACACGAACCATTCGGCTCCTGCCATCTTCGGCGTCACGCTCCTGCTGTGCATCGGCGCGGGGCTGCTCAATGGTCTGCTCGTCACGAAGCGTCAGGTGTCGCCGTTTCTCGCAACATTTGCCACCGCCGTGGTGCTCGACGGCCTGCGCTTTGCCTACACGCAGGGTGCGCCCTCGGGCAACGTACCGCCGCTCTTTCACGTGCTGGGAACAGGCTCGATCGCGGCTATGCCCGTCAACGTGTTGTTGCTGATCGCGTGCGCGATCGTATTAGGCACGTTGCTGCATCTCTCCACGTTCGGGCGACGCGTGTACATGGTGGGCGGCAACGCCGTCGCCGCGAGACTGGTTGGCGTGAGTCCCGACACCGTGCGCATCGCGTGCTACGTGATCAGCGCGCTGCTGGCCGGACTGGCAGGACTGATCCTGTCGGGCTATGTCGGCATCGTCGATAACTGGGTGGGGCGCGGCTTTGAACTCGATTCGATCGTCGCCGCAGTGATGGGCGGCCTCGCGCTCTCCGGCGGCCGCGGCTCGCTGCTCGGCGGACTCGCGGGTGCAGCGATTCTCGTCATCGTCTTCAACATCGTGCTGCTGATCGGCATGCCTGTGCAGGCGCAGATCATCGTCAAGGGCGTGATCATCATCGGTGCATCCGCGTGCTACGTGAGCCGCCGGCAGCGCTGAATTTCCAGATCCACACGAGGCCATCCGAAATGGCCCGACTAACCAAGGAGTCGAATATGAGAGCAGTGCGTTTTCATTGTGCGCACGATATCCGGGTCGAAAACGTACCGGACCCGACGGGCATGGGCGCGAACCAGATGATCGTCAAGCCGCTGTGGTGCGGCATCTGCGGCACTGATCTGCATGAGTATCAGGCGGGTCCCATTGTGGTGCCGACCGAGCCGCATGCATTGACGGGCGCGAAAGCGCCTCAGGTTCTGGGCCATGAATTCAGCGCGGAGGTCGTCGAAGTCGGCAAGGACGTGAAGAACGTACAACGCGGCGACCGCATCTCGGTGATGCCGCTCGCGTCGTGTGGCCAGTGCTATTACTGCGCGCGCGGCATGCGCCATCTTTGCACGAAGATGGGCTGCGTCGGGCTGAGCTGGGACGGCGGCGGCATGGCCGAATACACGGTGCTCAACGACTATCACGCGAACCGCCTGCCCGACAGCGTCAGCGACAAGCAGGGAGCGTTGATCGAACCCGCTGCCGTTGCACTGTATGCCGTGGACCGGGGCGGCGTCACGGTCGGCTCGACGGTGCTGATTACTGGCGCGGGCCCGATCGGCGTGCTCGCGGCGCTCGCCTGCCATGCAGCGGGCGCCACGAAGATTTTCGTCAGCGAACCCAACGCGGCGCGCGCCGCGAAGATGGCGAGCTTCGGCGTCACGACCGACATCTTCGATCCATCCGATGGCGAGCTTCCGCAGAAGATTCGCGATCTGACGGAAGGCGTGGGCGTCGACGTGGCGATCGAATGCGCGGGCAACCAGCATGCGCTGAACGCCTGCGTCGATGCCGTGCGTTCGGCGGGCGCCGTCGTTCAGGCGGGCCTGCATGTCGGCACAGCGAGTGTCGATCCGATGAAATGGTCGCTGAAGGACATTCGGATAGAAGGAACGTGGTGTTACCCCGTCACGATCTGGCCGCGCATCATCGGCATGATCGCAAACGGCAAGTTCCCCGTTGAAAAGCTCATCCACGATCTGATCGATGCCGACGACGTCGTCGAGAAAGGCTTCGACGTGCTGAGCGACAAAGGCAGCGACAAGATGAAAATTCTCATCAATCCCCAGACACGGTGACGACATGCCGCACACGCAAGAGAAACACAACGCGCAACAGATAGGCTGGATCGGGCTCGGCAAGATGGGCACGCCCATCGTGCGCAATCTGCTCGCCGCAGGATTCGACGTAACCGTGTACGACGTCGACGCAGAGCGCGTCGGCGAGGCCATTCGACTCGGCGCGCACCGCGCTGAGGATGTCGCAAGCGTCGCACGTTCGGCGCCTCTCGTCTTCTCGATCATCCCGGACGACGCCGTATTGCGTAAAGTCGCGCTCGGCACACATGGCGTGATCGAAAATGCGAACGACGGTGCCGTCTATATCGACATGAGCACGGTGTCGCCCGCGGCGTCGGGCGAGGTTCGCGACGCGGCGCGCAAGCGCGGCATCGGCTACATCTGCGCGCCCGTTTCCGGCAGCACGGTCCTCGCCGACAAGGCCCAGTTGACCGTGTTCGCGTCGGGCCCGAAAGACGCGTACGGTCGCGCGTTGCCCGTCTTCCAGGCCATGTCGACGCGCCAGTACTATGTCGGCGAGGATCAGCAGGCACGTTATCTGAAGCTCGCCATCAATCACCTCGTCGGCTCGACGGCCGTGCTGCTTGCCGAAGCGTTGACGCTCGGCACGAAGGGTGGCCTGGACTGGGCCGAGATGCTGGATGTGATCGGCGACAGCGTCGCCGCGTCGCCGCTCGTCAAATACAAACTCGATCCGCTGAAGAAGCGGGACTTCTCCCCTGCCTTCTCGTCGCGGCAAATGCTCAAGGACATGTCGCTCGTGGTCGATGCGGGCGCCGAAGCCGGCGTACCGATGACAGCCGCGGCGCTCGTGCGCGAGCAGTTCGCCCGCTACGCACAGGGCGATGGCGCGGATCTGGACTTCTTCTCCATCGTGCTCGCCATTGAAGCGCAAGCCGGCCTTTCCCGCTGAATACTTTTTCACCTCATTCCGGAGTCGCGATGCACTACACCGTCTATTGCCTCGACCACGACAACATGGTCGAACGCCGTCTTGCCCATTACGAAGCACACAAGGCTTATCTGGCCACCTCGCCCGTCAGGATGGTCATGTCGGGCCCGCTGCTGGCAGGCGATCAGGAAACGATGATCGGCAGTTTCTTTCTTTACGAAGCGGATGAGATCGGCGACGTGATGCGCTTCAACAGCAACGACCCGTTCAACAAGGCGGGAATCTGGCGCACCGTCGATATCCGACCGTTCCTCAAGCGCGTCGACAACCGCTAGTCAGACCAACGGAATCGATTCATGCGAAACCTCGACGAGAACACCATCACGGATGCCGTGCTTGCACGCCACGAACACGCACCCGATGAGCGGCTCCAGACGATCGTCACGAGTCTCGTGCGGCATCTGCACGCCTTCGCCCGCGAAGTCGGCCTGACCGAGCGCGAATGGGAAGCCGGCATCCGCTTTCTCACCGATGTCGGCCATATCACCGACGACCGCCGCCAGGAATTCATCCTGCTGTCGGATACGCTGGGCCTTTCGATGCTCGTGACGGCAATGGCGCATCGCAAGCCCAGCGGATGCACGGAAGCGACGGTCTTCGGTCCCTTCTTCGTCGACAATGCGCCCGAGTATCACAACGGCGACGATGTCGCCAATGGCGCGCGCGGCGAACCGTGCTTCGTGTCGGGCGTGGTGCGCGGCCCGGACGGTGAGCCGGTGAGCGGCGCGCGCATCGAAGTCTGGCAGGCGGACGCCGATGGTTTCTACGACGTCCAGCACAGCAACGCCGACACGCATCGCGCAAGAGGCGTGCTGCACAGCCTGTCCGATGGGCGTTATCACTTTCGCTCGATCGTGGCGGAGCCGTATCCCATTCCGCACGATGGTCCCGTGGGACGCATGCTCGAAGCACTGGGGCGTCATCCGTGGCGCCCGGCGCATCTGCATTTCATGATTACGGCGCCCGGCTACGAACGGCTCGTCACGCACGTCTTCCGCGAAGGCGATCGCTACCTGGACTCGGATGCCGTGTTCGGCGTGCGCTCGTCGCTGATCGCGCCGTGGGTTCGCCACGAAAGCGGCACTGCGCCCGACGGCACGGTCATGGCGACGCCATTCAGCACGCTCGCATTCGACTTCGTTCTGAGCCGATCCTCATGATTGCCTTCACCTACACCGGCCGGCCCGGCCGCATCGTCTTCGGCTCGGGAGCGATCGAGCGCCTCGCCGGCGAACTGGACGAACTGTGCATCCGGCGCGCGCTCGTGCTCTGCACGCCGGAGCAGCGCTTTCTCGCCGACCGCGTGCGCAAGCTCGCGGGCGAGCACTGCGCGGACGTGTTCGACCGGGCCGTCATGCACGTGCCCGTCGAAACCGCGCAGGAAGGGGTCGCGGCGGCGCTCGCGGCGGGCGCGGATGGACTGGTCGCAGCGGGCGGCGGGTCGACACTCGGACTCGCGAAAGCCATTGCGCTCGAAACCTCGTTGCCGATCCTCGCCATTCCGACCACGTACGCCGGCTCCGAAGTCACGCCTATCTACGGCATGACGTCGGCCAGCGAGAAAAAGACGGGCAAGAGCTACCGCGTGCTGCCGCGCACGGTGATCTACGACGCGTCCCTCACCCTGACGCTGCCGGTAGCGCTGTCGGCGACGAGCGGCCTCAACGCGATCGCGCACGCCGCCGAAGGCCTCTATGCGCAGGACGCCAATCCCGTGATGTCGCTGTTTGCGGAAGAAGGCATCCGCAGCCTCGCGCGTGCGTTGCCGCGTATCGTCGAGCAGCCGGACGATATCGCGGCGCGCGAAGCCGCCCAGTACGGCGCATGGCTGTGCGGGACCGTGCTTGGCAGCGTCGGCATGGCCTTGCATCACAAGCTGTGCCACACGCTCGGCGGGATGTTCAATCTGCCGCACGCGGAAACCCATGCGGTGATGCTGCCTTACTCGATGGCGTTCAATCTGCCTGCCGCGCCAGCGGCGCACGAACGCCTGTGCAAGGCGCTGGACACGCAAGAACCCGCTGCCGCGCTGCACGAGCTTGGCCGCTCGCTCCATGCGCCAGCGTCTCTCGAAGCGCTGGGCCTTCGGTCATCCGATATTCACGCGGCGGCCACGGCCGCAATGCAGGCGCCCTATTACAACCCCCGGCCGCTCTCTTATGAAGCGGTACATCGTTTGCTGGCATGTGCTTTCGATGGCATACGGCCCGATAGCCGGACGTTCGAAAGCGTGTAGACGCTTTCTTTATCGAAGCATGCATCCGCAGATTCTTCCTGCAAACCCAGATACTTTTCGATTCTTTGACTCTACATGGACAAACGTGTACTCATCATTGGCGCGACGGGCATCGTCGGCGGCAATCTGGCGCAACATCTACTCGCATGCGGAGGCTGGCACGTGACAGGTCTCTCGCGCGGCCGCACGAAGGCGCCCGACGGCATCGAATCCGTCACAGCCGATCTGACTTCCGCGAGATCCGTTGCCGACGCGCTGCAAGGGCAGCATTTCAGTCACGTATTCTTCACCGCGTGGTCGCGACAGGCAACTGAGCGCGAGAACATCGAAGTGAACGGCGCAATGGTGCGTCACGTGCTGGACGCGCTCGGCCCTTCCGGCAAGCTCGAACATGCCGCGCTCGTCACGGGGCTCAAGCACTATCTCGGCCCCTTCGAAGCGTATGCGCAAGGCAGTGTCCCGCTCACGCCGTTTCGCGAGGAACAGGGCCGGCAACCCGTCGACAATTTCTACTACGAGCAGGAAGACCGGCTGTTCGAAGCAGCGCGTCAATATGGCTTCAGCTGGAGCGTGCATCGGCCGCATACCATCATCGGCTTCGCGCTCGGCAACGCGATGAACATGGGCGTCACGCTCGCCGTGTACGCCACGTTGTGCAAGGAAACGGGGCAGCCGTTCGTGTTTCCGGGTTCGCCCGCGCAATGGAACAGTCTCACGGATATGACCGACGCGCGCCTGCTCGCGCGGCATCTCGAGTGGGCATCCACATCGGCCAGCGCGCGCAACGAGGACTTCAACGTCGTCAATGGCGACGTGTTCCGGTGGAAATGGATGTGGTCGCAGTTGGCGCAATACTTCGGCATCGAGCCTGCGCCTTTCGACGGTGAGACTCGTCCGCTCGAACATCGCATGCAGGAGGCGAGCAGGCAATGGGCGGAAATCGCGGCCCGCTATCAATTGAAAGAAGCAGGCATCGACAGGCTCGTGTCGTGGTGGCATACGGACGCCGACCTCGGACGTCCGATGGAAGTTCTGACTGACATGAGCAAAAGCCGCAAAGCCGGGTTCCTCGATTACCAGAGCACACCGGATGCGTTCTATGCGCTGTTCGACAGGTTGAAGCGGGAGCGGATCATTCCTTCGTAGCGGCGTTTTGCAGAAAGCGGCGGCTGTACATATACCGCCGCCGCTTTCGATGCCGGCTGCAGTCCGCGCGCGTTCCGCTCACAGGTTGCGCTCCCTCGGTGACGCGTGCAGTTGCATCTGCGGCACCGGGATCTCGATGCCAGCCCTGTCCATCACGAGCTTGAGGCGTGCATTGAAAGCGCGCGCCACGCTCCATTGCTGTAAAGGCCGGGTCTTGATCTGCCCTTTCACCACGATCCAGTTGGCATCAAACCGGTCGAGTCCCCACACTTCGATGGGACCGAGAATCTCGTCTCGAAAGCGGGAATCTTCGGTCAGGTCGGCCCCGACTTGCACGATCATCCGGGTCACTTCGTCTATGTCGGCCGAGAATGGCAGTCGTACTTCGAATACCGCATTGGCGAAGTCGCGCGAAAGATTCTTGACGATCTTGATCTGCGAGAACGGGATCGTGTGAACCGCGCCTTGTCCGTCGCGCAGCCGCACCGTGCGGATCGTCAGGTCCATCACGGTGCCGGCGTGGCCACCGTCGACGTCGATCCAGTCACCTACCGAGATCGTCTCCTCGACGATGATGAACAGTCCCGTAATCAGATCCGTGACCAGCGACTTCGCACCGAAGCCCACTGCAAGGCCGATCACTCCCGCGCCTGCCAGCAGAGGTGTCAGATTGATCCCAAGACTCGCGGCGCCGATGATGGCCGCCAGGCTCACAACCGTCACGAATATCGCGTTGCGCACCAGCGGCAACATCGTGCGTGCTCGCACGCCTGGATTGAGTGTCTTGTTGCGTGAACTGCTCGGGCCCAATGTTTCGAGGATGACGGTGTCGATGAGAATCCACATGAGCCAGGCGCCAAAGACCGTCGCGATAACGGCGATTAGCGCATGTCTGAAGCCAGGCGTCATTGCGTTGTGTCTGATCAGACGGGCGATCGGACCGCTCCACAGCACCAGTTCAAACCGGATGTACGCAAGCCATATCGCGAGAAGGAACAACATGGTGGCGAAGCGCAGCAGTCGCATCAGATGCGGCGCCCGGCGCTGCACGCGCGAGTCCTTACGACGCGTCAGGTGCAGCAGCAAGGCGGACACGAACAGCGTGAGAACAAGAAACAGTGCGCTGAGAAGAGACGGCTGCAGGACGTTCCCCTCCTCACCGCGCCCGTCGATGATCGCGACGACGGATGCGATCGCGATCAGCAGGATCGGGATATGCCACAGTGAAGCGAGAATATCGAGCGCTTCCGTGGCGAACTTGTGATCGCGCCTGCGCGAATAGGCGCGGTTGCGTATCAGATGTGTGACGGGCCGCCGGTAAGCGAGCGCAAAGTAACCGATCAAAATGGCCGCCGCCATATTGGCGAAGCTCGACACGAGCCCGGCCAGATTCGCGCCGAGCAGGCGTATCACCTCCGGATTGGCCGTTGCGTCGCCAAGCGCGCCACATGCTCCGATTGCAAACAGCGGCCAAAGCCCCCGCGCAAGCAACTGCTGGACGGCGACGCGCCGATGTGCCGTACCGAACACGGAGAACGCGATCATGCAGATCGCCGAGAAAATCGATCCCGCGACGATCGCATAGGCAATCACAAGCCCAAGGGTTCGGCCGAGCGCATCGGGCATTGACTGCACGAACAGCAGCACCGCCACGAACGCGACGATCCAGGGCCCGGTCTGCCGCAAAGCGAAGCCCAGCATGTCGAGCGACGTCGGATTCGGCGCGAGCGCGACATGCCAGCCATAACGCGCACCGATGCGTCGCTGCAAATAGATCAGCAAGCCTGCGCAAGCACCCCATCCCGCAAGCGTCACCACCATGCCGATCAGAAGCGCGGCGAATGATTCTCCGCGTACACCTGTGAGAACCGTTCGCAGTTCGCTTGCCGCCGCGTTGAAACGGGTCGCCCAGAAATGCAGCGGCGTGCGTCCTTCGTTCAGGTTCGTCTCGACGGATGCAAGGCCGGACGCGATTGCGCCGAGCAGATCGCCTTTAGCTGGCGCAGGTGCTGCGGGCGCAACATGCTGGCTGGCGTCTCGCAGGCCTTTCAGCTGGGTGACAAGCGCGGTACGTTGTGTGTCGTTGTCGAGCGTATTGATCAAGGTGTCCAGCGAGCGCGCAAGCTCAGCCTCGCTGGCGGCGGAAGAGGCGGATGCGGATTGCGATGCCGGGACTGGCGATGCAGCTCCCGTCGCCGTATTGACGATACCTTGCAGCGTGGCGGGCAGAGGCGCGCCATCCGCCGGAACGATGCAGGCGCCAAGCGCGATCAGGATGCAGGCTACCGCTGGCCATCTGCGGAAGAATGGCATGATCCTCCCCGCGCCAGCGCTTGACGCGCCTACGCGAACTGATACGCGAGTGCGTTCGCTGACGAAGTGCTGAAAACGAGTGACCTGACGCCGCGTGAATGCGTTCATGGAGAACTCTTCCGAACGGTCCTCCTTTCGAGGGTATGGCGGCCTGGAAACCTATTAATCTAGACGCTCTATCCCAATGGCGTTATTGGACTTTGGTCTCATGCGCCGACGCACCTAAAAGCTCACGGCAAATCCGAACGACACGCCATGTACGTTGTGTCCAAAAACATATCTCACGAGGGCACGCGTGCGAGTGATGACGACCGGATATTTGCTGCTGTCGAGTTCGAGTCCAACGCCCAATGACGTGAGATCGTTGAAACCGAGCACCCCTGCGCTGTCGCCGAAGTAATGCGAGTAGGCCAATTCCAGCACATAGCGGATGGGCCGGTCGAGTGCGTGCCAGCCTGTCGGCGCGCGCCAGCGCGTCCACAGGCTCACTTGCTGCGCCATGGCCGAACCCTGAACCGCCTCCGACGAGCTACCGAAGCTGCGCAGGTAGATATCGGTCGCGCGCAATTCAGCGTCGATCTCATAGTTTGCGCGGTAGTGTTCGTAGTCGAGCACGAGCGAGCCGCCATAGCCATATGCATCGAGCGAGCCATTCTCCAGGAACTGGAGGTTGCTGTCTGTCACATGGTTGACGACCGACTGCCCGAGTTTCAGATCGCTCGATACGCGTCCGATCGTACCGTTGAGAATCGGACGGAATACGAGTTCATCAGTGATCCGGAAATCCCAGCCGATACCGACCGTGCTGCTGAAAGTGTTCCATCGGGTTGGCAATGCACGCTGCTGGGCACCGTCCGTGGCGACGAACGTCGGGTCGTAGCGGCTGTAGGCGAGCGTGCCCTCCACATACAACGGAATGGACTTGCTGATCGTAAACCCGCCCCCCAGTTGCGACTGACCGAAGCCAGGATTTCCGGACGCGCCATTGTTGATCGAAAGCGAACTGGTCGTGACATCCGGGACCGTCGTGTAGCTCATCACGGCGAGCACCGCGTCGGCGTGCTGCTTCACGTTGCCGCCGATAACGGTGCGGTTCGACAGTTGTTGACCCGGTGTTTGCTGGGCGTGTGCCGGAAGCGGCAGCAAGGCGACGATCAGGACCGCGCTCATCGCCAGGAATGACGTGCGACGCGGCCGTGGCCGCCGGAACATGGCCGTCTCCACTGTGCCTTGGCGATCGTCTTCGAGACTGCAAGCTGACTCAATGGTGCAAAACCGCATCAAGCCCCCCTGTCAATTGACGCGTCAGGTTGCTTTCCTTTAGTGGCGACCCGTCTCCGCCCGGTGACGCGGCACGGCCAGGCTATCGCCCGGCGGCCGCGCGCGGCTCCGGTAACATGCCGGGCGGCTGAAGCCGCGGCTCATTCTTTATATCGTGGTTGTTCACATCCGCTTCGTCAATCTGTCGACGTGCGATCCGGGCAACGGATGCTGCCAACCGATGTCGGCAAAACCTTAGCGAAAGGCGTAAGCAAGGCCGACTCCGTAGGTAAGCTGGTTCCGCGTGCCTCGCTGCGTGACGATCGGGCTAGCGGCTGCGTCCCCGCTGATGCGCTGGTAATAAATCATTGCGCCTGCATACCAGCCCGGATTGATCTGATAGATCGCGGCAAGCCATCCGGTCACCTGATTCAGTCCCCCACCTGGTGTATACACGGGCAGTCCGCTTTTGGCGGCGTCCTCGGCCGTGACGCCGTAATAGGTTTCGTTGAAGCCCGCGCTCACCCAGGTCGCCCCCAGTCCGCCTCCGACGAACATCCGCTGATGGATAGGGAATCACGCGCTAGTGTTCAGCGAGATACGCGCGCCTGAATAGACCGCGCCTGCATTCGTGACTACCGTAACCTCTCCGCGCAGGCGATACGGGATATCACCAACGTGACTGTATTCGTATCCGACGAAGCCGCCGCCTTCCAGCGTCGTGTCCACGCTGTGAATCTGCGAGACCACGGCATCATCGACATCGCGCCGGCCCAGTCGCAACGCCAAAGCCGGGCCCCATTGGAAGCCTGTCAGGTTGCCAAAGTTATATTGCGCGTAGGTTCCATACCATTCCAGCAAGTGACCACCACTGGTCACATAGCGCATGCCCGGTAAAACGCCGACTATCCGGTCCTTGCCACCCGCATACTCGGTCGTCGACCCGATACCGCCTCCGATAAAATTAGGCAAGGCGTTCGACAAGTCAACGGGGCTGGCTTCCACACTCCGAATCACAGCGCATAAAGCGACCGCACCGAGCATCTCGCCACGCATCGTCTTCATCCGTCTCATCCTCTGATGAGCACGCGCATCGATGCCGTCACCGCCAGCCGCTGCCGACTTGTATGTAGAACGCGTTCTGATCCTTGCTGTGTGCTACGTCGATGCCTACCGCGAGGCCGAGCTTGCGTGCGATCAGATAGCGCACGCCCGCGCCGACGCTCTGTACATTCTGCGATTCAGAAAAGCTGTGCCATCGTCCATATGCCTTGCCCACGCCTGTAAAGCCGAGCAATGACCACCGGGGAATGAAATCCCATCTCAGTTCCATTTCGGCCGTCACGGCATTTCTGTCCTGATACCGGCCCTTCTGAACGCCACGCAGATCGACATACGGTTGTGCGTAAAACGGAATGTCACCGCTGGAAAATCTGCTGTCCATGCGCAGGCCAAGTATCAGCGTATGCGTCAACGGTTGCCATGTGTAGCCGCGTGCAGCGTAGATATCGTAGTTTTGCGTGCCGCCGAAAGCCGTCCGGGCGGCCTGCGCCTCAAACTCGAGGAAACTGCCTTCACCCGGGTAGAAAATATTGTCTCGGGAATCATAGTCCACCACGATACTGCCGGCGCCGATGCGCTGATCCTTTTGCACGCTGCCCAGTTCTACCGGTGCTTCGCCAGAACCGAACGTGGACGACGAATCGAAAAAGATATAGCGCAAACCCGCATACCAGCGGCTGTTGCCAATCCGCATCAGCATTTGCTGGATCAGTCCAACACCCAGGAGCGTATAGGATCTCGGCTGACTGGAAAGGCCAAAGTAGTCCAGATGTGCGTCTACTTTGGCAATCGCACCAAGATATCGGTATCTGTCATCGTCCCAGGTGTGGAAGTGAGCCGCGGCGGCGGCCCATGTACCGTTCTGGGTGTACAGGCCGCCCAGTGCCGTGACGTTCGGCGGCACACGCTCCTTGCCATCGCGCGGAGGACCCGCCCCTGCATCGGAGGACGGATCGGAGAAGAACAATAGTCCGAGTCCAAGGCCGTAGCCGACAGCGGGCTCGGTGATCAGGATGGGTACAGGCAACGCGCCTTTGTGTTTGAGCAGGAAGTCGCTTACGTCGAATTGCCCGTCCTCCGGGTCCGTAAAACTGAGGGTTTCATCACCTGCGCGCGCGTCGACCGACGTGAAGACGATAGCCGAGAAAATCGCTGCAACCCAAGTTGACCGGAACAACCCGTCACGACGACGTCTTCGTCTTGTCAAATGCGTCGCAGAGCCACTGCGAATTCCCGTCCGCATGGTGGTAATCCCGTACGCGCGATGGACATCACGGCCAGATTCCGGATTCTCACGGGCGAACGAAATGAACATGGCATCCACTACCCGAAACAGGCATCACGATCGATGCGAAAAGCGAATCCATTGGCCGGATTGTTTCAGTCAAGATGGTTACGTGAACTCATCTGGGATCGAATGCAGCGCGCAACATGCTCGTCGTGTCGACGCGCCGCATTGCTTTTCTTCTCTCGATGACTCTAGTTGAATGCCGCTGTCGCGCCAACTTCTCGATGGAGTACTTTGTGCGCACCGTCATTTTCCTGACTTGCAGTATTCGATCACACTGCGTCTAACTGTACCGATCGTGTATCGAGTACTAATCTAGTGAGTGATCAGTCATCAAATCGTAGTGCAGCGTCGCGTCTATCTATCAATCAGCGAATTCATCCGCCTGCTCATGCGGCCTCGTGCGGTCAACGCCCTGGAACATTTCGCTGCCTGACGAAGAAACAGGGGTAGCCATGTCGATAAGGATTGCACGACTGTTGAGCACCAGCCTCGTCGTCCTGTTGGCGGGCTGCCCATCGAAACAACAGGATCAGCAGGCTCAGACCCAGCCCGCTTCGGCGCCGGCGTCTGTGGCCGCTGCCGTGCCGGCTTCTGTTCCACCCGCAGCCTCTGTCGCGGCCCCAGCGTCAGTACCGCTCCCGGCCTCGGCGCCCGAACCTCAGGCCCAGCAACTCCCGCCGGAAGAAATCGAGGCGCTAGTCGCACCGATCGCGCTCTATCCCGACTCGCTGCTGTCGCAAGTCCTGATGGCATCGACGTATCCGCTCGAGATCGTGCGCGCTGCCCGCTGGGTGAAAACGCACAAGAACCTGAAGGGCGAAGCTGCCGTGCAAGCAGTGCAAGACCAGCCGTGGGACGTCAGCGTGAAGTCTCTGGTGGCTTTTCCCCAGGTGCTGGAACCGATGAATGACAAGCTCGACTGGACCCAAAGCCTTGGCGATGCCTTCCTCGCAAATGAGAAGGACGTGCTCGACGCTGTGCAGCGGTTGAGGATGCGTGCGCAAAAGGCCGGACATCTGGCGTCCAACGAACAACAGAAAGTCATTGTCGAAGCACCTGCCCCGAGTGCGGGCGGCCAGGGCGGCCAGGCCGCCCCGGCGCAGCAAACCATCGTGCGCATCGAGCCGTCCAATCCTCAGGTTGTCTACGTGCCCTCCTACAACCCGACCGTGGTCTACGGCGGCTGGAGCGCTCCCGCCTACCCACCCACCTACTGGCCGCCGTATCCCGCCTACTATCCCGGCGCCGCGCTCGCGAGCGGGTTCGCGTGGGGGCTTGGCATCGCTGCAGCAGGCGCACTCTTCAGCAACTGCAACTGGGGCGGCGGCGACGTCAACATCAACGTGAACAAGGCCGCCAACATCGACCGCAATTTCAACCGTACCAACGTGGAGGGCGGCAAATGGAAGCACGATGCGGGGCATCGTCAGGGCGTCGCGTATCGTGACAACGCCACTCGCAGCAAGTACGCAAACGGTGTACAGGGCGCCGACGGACGCCGCGACTATCGCGGCCGCACTGGCGGCGCCACAGAGCGTGCGGGGGTCGCCAATCGGGCGGAAGGTGCAAACCGCACGGGTCGTCAGAACAATGTGAGTACCGCCGACCGCGCTGGCCGAAACGCGGGTGCCAGCAATCGGTCCGACAAATCGGCTCGAGGTGCTACGGCGGGCAACCGCGCACAGACGTCCAACCGGACTGCCGGCGTCAACAATCGCGCAGAGGCGTCCAGCCGCAACGCCGCAGCCGGCAATCGCGCACAGGCGTCCAATCGAAGTGCAACCGCGAGCAATCGCGCGCAAACGCCCACTCGCGTGGGCTCGTCAAACGCACAAGGCGGTTTCGGAGGCGCAGGCGGCGGCCGCGACTCGGCATTCCAGGGTGTCGGCGGGGGCGGCGCGGCGCAGCGGGACTTCAATCGCGGGCAAGCGAGCGCGCAGTCTTCGAACTTCAACCGTGGGGGCGGTGCAGCCCGTGGCGGCGGAGGCGGAGGAGGCGGAGGAGGCGGAGGAGGCGGAGGAGGCGCACGCGGCGGCCGGCGCTAGTTCGTAGCGTGATGCGCGTAAATGCCCGCCGCAACGATATTGCACGCTGCGCCGACGCGATGCGCGACGGCATAGTCGTGCCGAATACGAATAACGCGATCATCAAAAAGAGCGCGGCGCCAGCGAGCGCCGCACACTCCTGATTGACCGCGATGATGAATGAACCGATCACAATGCAGCGATGTAAAAGCACGCCAGCAGCCGTCATCAATCATCGCTACACGCCTTACCCTGTGCCGGAAGCACTGACTATTTGCATCGCAAGCGTCAATAGATGTTCTAACATCATATTGAGTAGACGCCGCAATGTCCCGCAAACCATTCCGCAATCTGCCATCAGTCGTAACAGGGCCCCTTGGTCGAGGTTCCTGTCATCCAGTCTGAAGGAGCGGCCATGTTCTCGTGGAACCTACGGCAGGCCAGAGCCACATGTCTTTGGCTGCTTGTCGTGCTGACGCTGGGCGTGGGGTCTGCGCACGCCCAGGACGCCCAGAATGCGCAGCCTGCGCCAGCTGAAACATTCAAGCCGGAAGAAATCGAGGCGCTGGTCGCGCCAATCGCGCTGTATCCCGATTCCGTGCTGTCGCAGGTTTTGATGGCGTCGACCTATCCGCTGGAGATCGTACACGCGGCGCGCTGGGTCAAGGCCAATCCCAACGTCAAGGGCGACGCTGCCGTGAAGGCCGTCGAAAATCAGCCGTGGGATGTCAGCGTGAAATCGCTCGTTGCATTCCCACAGATTCTCGAGCCGATGAATGACAAGCTCGATTGGACCCAGAAACTCGGCGACGCTTTCCTTGCGCAGCAAAAGGAGGTATTCGCCGCTGTGCAGCGACTGCGCGCCCGCGCGAAAGACTCGGGCAATCTCAAGTCGAACGAACAGCAGAACGTGGTCGTCGAGCCGGCACCTGCGGGTGGGCAAACCATCGTGAAGATCGAACCTGCGAATCCGCAAGTGATCTATGTGCCCGCATACAACCCGACGGTGGTCTATGGCGCCTGGAGTTATCCCGCCTATCCGCCAACGTACTGGCCGCCCTATCCGGCCTACTATCCGGGCGCGGCGCTGATGACGGGATTCGCGTGGGGAATCGGGCTCGCCGCAGCGGGTGCGATCTTCAGCAACTGCAACTGGGGCGGCGGCGACGTCAACATCAACGTCAACAAGGCCGCGAACATCGACCGCAACTTCGACCGCACCAAGGTGGAGGGTGGACGCTGGCAGCACGACGGCAGCCATCGCCAGGGCGTGGCGTATCGCGACAATGCAACCCGCGACAAGTACTCGCGCAACGTCGGCGGTGCCGAGGGACGCAATGATTTCCGCGGCCGTGACGCGGGCGCGGGGGGACGCGCCAATACACCCGACCGGGGGAACGCAGGCGATCGCGCATCCGTCGCGGACAGGTCGAACATGGGCGATCGTGCGGGAGATCGGACGGGCGATCGGGGTGGCGATCGGGCGGGTGGCGCGGGTGTCGCAGACCGATCCGCTGGCGGTAATTTTGGCGGTGGATCGAACCGCGCGGGCACCAGCGACTTTTCGCGCGCCAGCGATCGCGCAGGCGGCGGTGGCGGCGTCAGTGGCGGGCGCGACAACGCATTTCAGGGCGTAGGCGCAGGCGGCGCCACGCAACGCAGCCACGACCGGGGACGCTCTAGCATGCAGGGCTCAGGCTTCAGCCGACCAAGCGGCGGCGGCGGCATGCGTGGCGGCGGCGGGCGCGGCGGAAGACGCTAGGGAGAGACGAGCATGACATCCACCTCCAGATTTTGTTTGGGACGGCTTGCGGGCATCGTGCGCACCTTTGTCGTGGGATGCGTACTGTGTTTTGGCGCATTGCCTGTGGCGCACGCCGAGAAGGACTTCAGTACGCCCGATGCCGCGATGAATGCATTCGGCGAAGCCGTCACGAACAACGACGAGGCGACACTGCAATCCATCTTCGGCCGCGACTTTCGCAATCTGATTCCGCCCGTCGGCGCCGACATCCGCAGCCGCTTCCTCGACGAATGGGGCAAGTCGCATCAGGTCGAACAGTCAGGCGACAAACATGCCCGTATTGCCGTCGGCAACGACGGATGGACTTTTCCCATTCCGCTCGCGAAGGGCGCCAAAGGGTGGCACTTCGATATGCAGGCGGGCGTCGAGGAAATGCGCTTACGTCGGATCGGCCGAAACGAACTCGCCGTCATTCAGACGATGCTCGCGGTCTACGACGCGCAGCGCGAATATGCCCTCACCGATCACGATGGCGTCGGCCTGCTCAGGTACGCGTCGAAACTGTCGAGTTCACCGGGAAAGCATGACGGCCTGTATTGGCCGACAGAACCCGGCGCGCCTCCTAGCCCGCTCGGCCCGGCTTTCGTGCAGGCCACCACTCGCAATGCCGGGGACGCCGGATACCACGGCTACCACTACAAGCTGCTGACGTCGCAAGGTCCGCATGCGCCAGGTGGTGCCTACGACTATGTCGCGCACGGCAAGCTGTTTGGTGGCTTTGCCGTGCTCGCGTGGCCTGTGCGCTATGGGGAGACGGGCATCAAGAGCTTCATGGTCAGCCATGCGGGCCAGGTGTATGAACGCGATCTCGGTCCCGATAGCGCGGCAAAGGCGAAGGCCACTTCCTCGTTCGATCCTGGACCCGGCTGGGCGAAGGTGCAGCCTTGAAGTAAAGCCTCGGGCTATACGATTGGTCTGCCGCGTCAACCCGTGACAACAACGGACGCTCGCGGCAAACAGCTCGCGTCTTCTTTCATTCCCGACTTTCAGGGCAAACACACGCGTAAAGCGGCTCAATGCGGGGAGGCAACATGAGACATTCCGCCTCTTGTATCGCCTTGCTGATCGTTGCACTGGCGGCCACGACGTTGGCTGGCGCCGCGATACGCCGTGATCCCGGGTTTGACTCGCTGACGGACGACCTCACCTTCTCCACTGCTCCGACAGATGCGCAGCATGTCGATCTCGAAAGCCTCCTTCTGGCGGAGGGCATCGATCCGGATTCGAATAAGGCTCACATCGTTCGCGCGTGGGTCGAGAAGATCCGGCGTGCCCCCAACATCGCGACGGGCACCAATGGCGACACACGGCGGGTCGATCAGATCTTTCTCGATCCCGTCGCGCGTGAAAAATACATGTCGAACGGGCTTGCCCATCTCACGCCTTCGGATCGGCTCAAGTATGTGACACTGCTGACCCGATTCCTCGACGAGCTGGTTCCCGTCAACTGCTTCGGTCTGTCCGACATGCGCGCGGTGATGAATCGCATCTCGTTGCGTGAGATGACGGATTCCGACGTCGACCTGTACTTCTCGCTGCTGTTCAAGGTGCTGGTCATCGAGGCGTCAAATGCGCCCGTTGCAACAGAAACGCCACAACAGTACGCGGCCGCCGATCAGCAGCTCTCGCGCACGCTCATCGCGGAACTGCACGGCGACGAGATGAACATGGAGCGATATGCGTTCTACGCGTCCAATCCGTCGAAGGCAACGGCATCGGATGTTTGCTGGATGACGAGAGTGACCTTGCACGCAATCATCGCAATGCCCGATCCCGAGCGGGATTTCATCCTGCTTCGGACCATGGCGCCCCGTGGCGGGCAAGACACATCGTCCGAAGGACAATTGAGCGTGCCGCGCACTGCCGATCCTTCGCCCGCCTCGTCGAATCCCGGCAGTGCCGACGCGCCGTAGGATGCCGCGAGCAACGCCGCGATCGAAGCAACCGTTACTGCAAGCGCGCGCCTCGGCCTACCTTCGAACACACCAGGTCGATCGCCTTGGTCACGCGATACAGATTGAAAATCTGTATCGCGATATTTTCGGTCAATGTAACGACTATGTTGAAGGACTTCAAAATACAAAAAGATAAGCCTGCTGGTTATTGGTTTGTCCCATATCGCGCGGCGGCGATAGCAGCATCACGCTCTTTCTTGGCTTCCGCCTTTTTGTGGTCATAGACCTTCTTCGCGGCCGCCACCCTCTTGTCATAAGCGCGATTAGCGGCAGCTTCCTGCTGACGCATCTTCACGATCGCATCGTTGCTGCCACCCTGCGCCGAAGGTGCGGCTGCCGGGGAAGACGCAGCCTCGTTTTGTGCCGAAGCAATCGAGGCGAACGTGACAATCGCACCAGTCAGTATGAGTGTGATGATCTTCATAGTCTTCTCTCCGGTCTATGGTATCCAGATTCACGCGATTGTCGTCATGCGTATTGAGAGTACGCGGCAGCACGTGAATAAATGGCACGAAAGCGCACGCATAGCGAGAAAAGAGGCGATGCAAGCACAATCGTTCGATAATAGAAATGTGCCTTCGGACCGAGTACGTAAAGGTCTGTCGGCTGTTATAGGCGACATCTTGCGCCATCGCAAGCGGATGTGACTTATCAAACATGACTCGCACAACGCGAATGCGAACCAGATTGCAACTTCTTATCAAATGGCGAGGATAGTGTACCGTCGCGCAAGCTATTCCCGACACTCACTGCGGCGCATCGCGCTGCGCCCGTTAAATCTTACAGTATTGAAATAATTTAGGGTTTCTAATCTGTATTTTAGAAATTCGCATTGGCTAATAAATTCGCAAACTGCATGAATGAGTTATAGATTTCTATGGCCCGTCGCGCAGAGGAAAACGCTCAACGCCCCATACGCCGATCGTAGCTGCGCGAGATGCGATTGAGCAGTGAGGGGTCGCGCGCGTCTACCGAGTTGAACTGCACGACCACGCTGCCATCAGCTTGCTGGCGTACGCTCGCCGTCACTGTGCTGCCCTCGAACGTGCCGACAATGTTGCCGCTGGCCGGGTCCTGGACAGTGATGACCAGACCCTCGTCATGCATTGCGCCGGACGCAGCGGCGAAGGACCGATCGAAACTGGCTGGTGTCGTGACGACGGTTCCGGCCGGCACCGCGTAATAGGGACATCCCGCCAACGGCAGCAAGCACGCGCAGATGCTGATGAGCAGAGCGCACTTTACGGTTAGACATCCGCTTTTTCCGAACCTGGGTCGAATGACAATTCCCAGGACTGCGTGAAATTGCCGTTTGCTCCATTGAGTCATCGTAGTTCCCCTGGGCTGACTTGACATCCATTCAGACGGCTTCACACGCAAGTAAAGCATAGTCTTCTCCCGCAGATTGCCGACGGGGATCGGAGGTTCGCAAACCCGTCCGTGTAGCGGATGCACGATGCAGTTGCATTGAAAAATAGCGCGAGCCACTATGCTCTACCCTGGCATCACGATGCACTGCATTCAAACGTGACCCGACGGCAGCCCGTCGTTCGAGCCTTCCTCTGCAGGGCATCGCGCCGAGGCCATCACGTTCAGGGAGACCGCATCATGTTTATACGGAATTGAAGGCCGTTGACCACCATCGGCAGGTCCAGCTCCTTGCTGCTTCTGGCCAGCAAGGTTTAGCGGCATGCCGGAGACTGCCGCGCCAACCCAGTCGATCATGTCATGGCGCCGTCCGAACAACCGTAAGTCAGGTCAAGAATAAGTCTGGCACGCGCGTGCTGGTATTGGACCTTGGTCCAATACCACCGGGCGCGACAGTCAATGATTTCAGCGTCCCGAACGTGTTTCGTCGAAACGGCACAGGGTTAGGTGCATTGAAAAAATAGCGCCGGATACTATGATTTACGCTGACATCACGATGCCGCGCGTTCGACCGCGATCGGACGGCAGCGTGTCATGCGCGTTCCCCTCCGCGTTTGTCCACAACAGGACTTGCCAGATGATCAAGCGACTGTCGATCGTTTCGGCTTCCATTGCGCTTGGTTGCCTTGCTTCCTTGGCGCCAGTACTGACCAGCATCTATATCGCGGAAGAAGACGCCGAACGTCGGGAACAGGACGACCTGCGGGAATTCGCAGCGAAAGCCGTCATGCGCGCGGAGCTCGTTTCCTATCAGGCACTGGCCGCCATCGCCGACATGGAGGCGACGCCCGGCGCGCCCTGCTCCTCCGCCCACATCGCGCAACTTGCCCGTGTGATCTTCAACTACCGGTACGTGCAGGATGCGGGCGCTTACGGCGGCGGCCAATATTTGTGTTCACCGCTTTTGGGCGACGTACGGGAGCAGCATCTGACGGTGCCTGAGCCTGACCGGCGCAGCAACGACGGCTTTCTGATCTGGTACAGGCATAAAAGTCCACTCAGCAATACGCGCCAGGATATTCAGGTGGGTCGTAACGGCAATTACGTTTCGATCGACAGCCAGTCTTACGTCGATCTGATCGATCCGGCACGAAGGCCGATCGCCGTGTTTAGCAGCGACACCAACGCGCTTCTGGCGTTGTCGACCGGTGCAGATTCGGCCGATATGCTCAATGCCTGGCAACAGGCGGGAAACGTCAGCAGCGACCAGTGGCACTATGCGATTGGCCGTTCGGCAACCCTGCCTCTCGCCGTGGTAGTTAAATCCCCGCGTCGTAGCCTGCTTGGCAACTGGACGGGATTGCTTGGCATGTGGCTCTCGATTGGCGTTGTCGTGGGTGGCCTGTTCGGCTGGCTTTCGTTCAGGAAGATCTCACAACAACTCTCCTTCCCGTCGACGCTCGATTGGGCAATTGCTAGCAAGCGGATCGACGTGTGTTTTCAGCCCATCGTCAGGCTCGCGGACGGCGAATGCGTCGGCGTAGAAGCGCTGGTCCGATGGAAGTTGAACGGGCGTAACATCTCGCCCGAAATCTTCGTTGCAGTGGCCGAGCAAAACGGCCTTATTCAGCCATTGACGGATCTCGTACTGGACAAGACGATTGACGAACTATCGACGCTCCTGCGCTCGCGCCCGTCGTTCTACGTTTCCATCAACGTGAGCGGTGAGGATTTGCAAACGCGTCGCTTCCTGGATGTTCTCACCGCTAGACTGAGAGGAACAGATATCCGTCCCGCGCAGATCAGGATTGAATTGACTGAGCGCATCTTCCTGGATGCCGACACGACGCGGCAAACCATAGCGGCGTTCAGAAACGCCGGCCACCCGGTGTATATCGACGACTTCGGAACCGGATACTCCAGCCTGTCGTATTTGCAAACCTTCAAGATCGACGTCCTCAAAATAGACAAGTCGTTTATCGACACCATTGCACAGGATGCGGCATCGAGCATCGTCGCGCCTCATATCATCAGGATGGCACACGAGCTAGGTGTGGAAATACTGGCGGAGGGCGTGGAGCACGATGCCCAGGTCGATTATCTGGTGGAGAGAGGCGTGCAGTACGGACAGGGCTGGCTGTTCGCAAAGGCGATGCGCAGCAAGGAACTCATCGCCTGGCTCGGCGAACCCAGAACGCAGCTTGAGCCGATGAAACAATGCGACGACCGTTGAAATGCAGTGAATGCGGGCCCCAGACCTTGGCGAACTATGCGGCGATCATTCAACACGACTGTTAGCTGGTCGCTTAAACCCGTCATGCGCAAGTCGTGGCTGCGCAAAGCGTTGCCCGTATTTGCCGTGCTGGTTGCTTCAAATATCGCGGTCAATATCTACCAGTCCTTGCATGACTTTCGGGCGGTGGATCAACAGGTCGCGCAGCGTCTGGATGTACAGACTGCTCTTATCCAACGGCTGGTCGAAGACCGCCTCCGCGATCTCAATGGGATGATGGCTGTCACGCGAGCCCTGATCGACGCAGACAACCTCACCGACAAATCTCTCCACGACGTGACCGACACGCTAAAGGAGTCGCTAGGCGATGCATCGATCGTCGTGTTTGACGGGAATGCGCGCCTCGTCGCTGGATCTCGCCCCGGCGTCCGCAACGAAATATCGAACCTCACCACCATCCTGGATACGGTACGCGCGGACCCCGCTACCCATCTCTGGCTACCCGTTGTGTGGAGGCAGAGCGGCGCGCTGGTGGTAGCAGAAGGCCATCGCAACCGGGCGGGGAAATTGGATGCCATCGCGGTCTATCTGATTCCCCTCGAACAGCACCTGCTCGAAGGCGTGAAGCTGGTGAACGGCACCGCGATCATATTGAGCGACAACGAGCATCGCGTTATCGCGCGCTATCCCCGCTATTCCGGATTGGCAATCGGGCAAGAACTCGTTGAAGACAATGCTGCTCGCCAGGGACCCATCCCGGGCACTCACTATGCGCGCTGGACTTTTGACCTGAACGAGCGCCTCGTCGCGACGCGCAGGATAGTGTTGGGACCGGCCGCCGGGTACTGGACACTGGACGTCGGTTACGCCGTCAGCAGCTACCGCGACAGTCTGCGGAACAGCATATACATCAATCTCGCCGGAACTGCACTGCTCCTTCTGATGTTGGCGGGCGGCGTGCTGCTTATCTACCGCGAGCACCGTCTGCAGCATCGAATCGAGAGATTTGCGGGCACAGTATTGACCATTGTTCAGAACATGCCGACACCCGTCACGATCGTCGACATTGAAACGGAGAATATCGTGCTGGCGAATGAAGCGCTGCTTGCACTATTTGGCGCCGTAGCCGGCAAAGGCCAGCCGTTTTCCCGGCTCTTTGTCGATGCTGCCAGTTGGACGCGAGTGCGTGAAGTCGTTACCGACGAGCCCGTTCCTCTTCTCACCCGTGACGGAATCCGGCAAATGCTCGTGCATTGCACCCGGCTTCGAACAGGTGATAAAGGAGATGAACCGGATTCACTGCTCGTCACACTGGTGGATATCACCCACCAACATCAACTGCTTAAGCAACTTCGGACAGAAGCCGACTTCGATGCGCTGACCGGGCTCGCCAATCGCCGGTATTTCGCAAAAGCGGCCGAAAAAGCAGTCGAACACGCACGACGTCATCACCGGCCGCTATCCGTTCTGGCATTGGACCTGGATTTCTTCAAACGCGTCAACGACACGTGGGGACATGCGGCCGGCGATCGCGTGCTTCAGGTGACCGCCCGGTCGTTCGAGAATGCACTTCGCGAAGACGATCTGGCGGCCAGGCTTGGAGGCGAAGAGTTTGCCGCGATACTGCTGGATACCGATCTCGAACAGGCGCGAACGATCGCCGAACGCATTCGTATCGCCGTGCAGGACACGCCTGTATCGCTCGAATCCGGAGCTACCGTTTCGCAAACGCTGAGCATCGGCATCGCCCTGTACGATGAGAACGAAAGCGATCTCAGCGCAACACAGGAACGGGCCGACGCAGCGTTGTACGCAGCCAAGAATCACGGACGCAACTGTGTTCAGATCTGGGTGCCTGACACAACCGCGCCCTTGAATGAAGGGTAGCTTCTGCGCCTCGGCCCGGAACTGGAAGCGTCGATCGCGAACCGCCTGTTTCAAACGGCTCGGCCTGAAGCAAGAGGCGAAGCGGACTTCAGTAACGATTGCGGCCCGCTACTCCGACTCACACACCGTCACCGCCACCGACCAAGACCGCCTACATCCCGCCAAAAGGCTTCTTCACGGTCAGCTTGTTGGTCACCGAAGTCACGCCCGGCACGCCCTTCGTGATCTCCACGACCTTGTCGATCTGCGATGCATCGGTAACCGAGCCGTTCAACGTTATCGCGCCGTCTTTCGCCGTGATGCCGATATTCCCGGCGCTGATCTCCTTTAGCTTTCCAATGGCGGCATACACTTTCCGACGCAGCGCTCGATCGGCTTTCCTTCCGGTAGCCGGTGCGGCTGCACCGGACGCCGTCATCGAGGATGCGCCCGGCACGCTGGCCGGTCCGCTTGCTGGCTGACCCGACTGGGGCCATGCATTCATGGACGCTGCGACGAACAATACCGCGACGGCCAGTTCAACTACGTGATTGTTTTTCATCGAATACTCCCGTTGATCTTTGTGGTGGACTCAGAACGTATGGCGAATACCGACCATTGCCGCAGTGGTCGACTCTCCCGGCGCAACCGGCGCACCGTAGATGATCGTCTGGTTCATGGTCCCCTTGTTGTCGACATAGCCGACCTGCGCGTAGGCCTTGGTCCGTTTGGACAGGTTGTATTCCGCGCCCACTGCGAATTCGCTCGAGTGGTTCGCTGAATTGTTCCGGTCCTTCAGGTAGTAGTAGCCGGACGTGACCTTGAGGCTAGGGTTGAACTGGTAGCCAAGGCCGCCCGATATCATTTCGAAATCGGCAGTATTGCTTTTTGCCGGATTCTTGCCGATGCCGTACGACGCGGATATCGAAAACCCGCTGATCGTGTACATCGCGCCGAAATAGTAGAAACGGTTGTTGGCGAGACCTGTCGCGGGCACGGCGGGAGCGGCCGGATACGTCAACGGGAACGGATTGGTATCGTGTCCGTTGTAGTACACGGCAGACAGATTCAGACCGTAGTTCGAATATTTGAGCACGGCGGATTCACGCGTACCGCCCTGGAACTGACCGGCGACGCCGCCCGGCGCGTACTCGAGCGCAAGCGAAGCACCATAAAATTTCGGCGAGTTGTAGACGAGCGCATTGCTGTCATACAGGGCGCCGATCGGGGCGTTGGTGCTGGTGCCGGGCCAGCCGGCCGCCTGATTGATGCCCAGCCATGCGGTCAGGATACTGCCGAAATACTGCGCGCCGCGCACGTCGGTTTCAGCCATCGCGTAGATCATCGGGATGATCTGCCGGCCGGCGTCGAACGCTCCGAACGGGCCGGATACGCCGACCGTCGCAAACTGGTTGAAGATCGCGGTCTGGCCCGGCGTATCGGCGAGACCGAACTTGCCGTTCGTGGAGTTGAACACGCCCTGCAGCTTGAAGTTGATCTTGTAGCCGCCGCCGATATCCTCGCTTCCCTTGAGCCCCCAGAAGCTGGCGTAGATACCGCCGTCCTTGAGCTGATACACGTGGCCGAGGTTACGCGCATGCGGCTGAAACGTCGCCGCCGACGTGCTCTGATACAGCATCCCGGTATCGATGACGCCATACAGCGTGACCGACGATTGCGCATGGGCTGCCGTGGCGAAAATCGCCAGCGCAGCAGCGCAGCATGACTTCAGTTTCATTCCGTCTCCTCTGCTTCTATAAGTGCCGGGATGTTCCCGGTCGTTTATTGATTGATTGATTGATTGATTGATTGATTGAACGCGTGCCTCTCAGGTTCGCGTGTCAGGCCGTCAGGTAGAAGTCGCCGAATTGATCTCTTAACTGGTTCTTGAGCACCTTGCCGGTTGCACCGATAGGAACCGTATCCACGAACACCACCGCGTCTGGCTTCCACCAACGCGCAATGCGTCCGTCAAGGAACTCCAGCAATCCGTTCGCGTCCAGCTCGCTTCCCGGCTTCTTCACGATCAGCAGCAACGGCCGTTCGTCCCATTTCGCGTGCCGCGCGGCAATGCAGACGGCAGTGGTCACATCGGGGTGCAGGCACGCGACGTTTTCGATGTCGGCCGAACTGATCCATTCTCCGCCCGACTTGATGACGTCCTTGCTGCGATCAGTGATCTGCATAAAGCCGTCGGCGTCGATCTTTGCGATGTCGCCTGTCGGAAACCAGCCGTCGCGCAGCGGCGACTGGCCTTCGCTGCCGAAGTACTCCCGCGCGACCCACGGACCGCGCACCATCAGGTCGCCCGCCGCGATGCCGTCCCACGGCAACGCGTTGCCTTCCGCGTCGACGATCTTCATGTCGATGCCGAACACCGCGCGCCCCTGCTTCGCCTGGACCGCGTAACGCTCGCTGACAGGCAGCGAAAGCTGATGCGCCTTCAGACTGCAGACCGTGCCGACCGGGCTCAATTCCGTCATGCCCCACGCATGCAGGACCTCGACGCGATGAGACTCCCTGAATGCGGCTGCCATCGCGGTCGGACACGCGGCACCACCGACGATCGTACGCCTCATATGCGAGAACTCGCCCTTGATCGCGTCGACGTGTGCGAGCAGTCCCTGCCAGACTGTCGGCACACCCGCCGACAACGTGACCTGCTCGGCTTCGATCAGTTCGTAGAGCGACTTGCCGTCGAGCGCCGGCCCGGGAAACACCAGCTTTGCGCCGACCATGCACGCGATATACGGCAATCCCCATGCGTTCACATGGAACATCGGCACGACGGGGAGAATCGCATCGCGCGCCGAACAGTTGAGCGAATCGGGCAACGCGGCCGCATAGGTGTGCAGCACGGTCGAGCGGTGGCTGTACAGCACGCCCTTCGGATTGCCCGTGGTGCCCGACGTGTAGCACAGCGACGAGGCGCTGTTCTCGTCGAGCAGCGGCCAGTCGAATACATCATGATGAAGATCGATGAGATCCTCATAGCACATCAGCATCGAGGACAGACCATGCGTGGGGGGCATGTGCGCCCGATCGGTCATCGCGACAAAAATCTTCGGGCTTTTCACGCGCGCGGCGACGCTCTCGATCAACGGCAGGAACGTGAGGTCGAAGAACACGACGCGATCCTGCGCGTGTTCGATGATGTACGCGAGCTGATCGACATGCAGGCGTGGGTTGAGCGTATGCAACACGGCGCCCGATCCCGACACGGCAAAGTAAAGCTCCATATGGCGGTAGCCATTCCATGCGAGCGTCCCTACCCGTTCGCCTTGCTCGATGCCGAGGGCGCTAAGCGCATTGGCCATGCGGCGTGCGCGTTGCGCGAGGTCCCGGTACGAATAACGGTGAATATCCCCTTCGACGCGTCGCGACACGATTTCCTGGCCACCGTGATGACGCTCCGCATGCGTGAGCAGCGACGCGACCAGCAGCGGCTGCTGCATCATCAAACCTTGCATTGTTACTTCTCCTGTCTCGTTGCGCAGTGCTGCGCTTCCGGTTGCCCTGCTGCATTGCCGCCTGTCCCGTTCGCGAGCACTGCGTTCTGTTCGTCGAGATTCAGGACCAGCTTCGAATCGACTGTCTCGACAGCAAACTTGATGAGGCTCAAGCCGCCCGTTCCGGGCGTACACCCCGTGCGCAGATCGAAGCGCAGGCCGTGTGCGGGACAGCGCAACACGTGCCCTTCCAGCTGACCATTCCCGAGCGACGCGCCGTTGTGCGGGCACGCGTCGTCGATCGCGTAAATCGCACCGTCGACGTTGAAAACCACGATGCACCGACCGTCGACGAATACCCGCCTGCGCTGGCCCGGCTCGATTTCGCCGGCAACACCCATCCCTACCTGACGTGACATCGCAGGCTCCTTTTCTTGCCAAATGAGGTAACAGTCAGCTCAGAGCAACTCGCGGATCAGCGTCGTCGCCATCGGCCATTCGCCAAAGCCCGCAGCGGGATTGAGGTGACCGACTTCGCCGAGATCGACGAGACGGCTGCCCCAGTCATGCGCCATCGCTTCCACACGCTCGAACTTCGCGAGCGGATCGTTGCGGCTCGCGCCGACGATGCTCGGAAACGGCAGCCGTTCGCGCGGAACGGGATGCCAGCCATTCACGGCGAGCGCATCGAAAGTCGGATAGCCGGCCGGCAGCGGCGTTTCGAGGTCGGCGGGCGCGGCGAGCAGCGCACCGTGAATCTTGCGGTTGTGCTGCCTCGCCCAATGCACCGTGATCATCACGCCCGCGCTATGCGCCACCAGAATCACCGGGCCGTCGATCTTCGCGAGCGCCGCATCGAGTGCCGCGACACGCGCCGCGCAACTGAGCCCGTCGTATTCGAGCGGCGGCACGGAAGCCGCGTTTGGCAACGCCTGTTCCAGCAGCGTTTGCCAATGCCCGGCGACGTGATCGCGCAAGCCCGGCACGATCAGAATGGTGGGTGTGATAGCGAGAGTCATGACGACGTTGCCTTTTCCCTTCAATACGGCTTGTCGCCGATGATCCCGGCACGCTCCATCTTGCGATGGCACGGCGCGTAGTCCATCACCGCATAGTGTTGCGTGCTGCGGTTGTCCCAGATCGCGATGCTGTTCGGCTTCCAGCGCCAGCGCACCTGGTACTCGGGTAGGTAAGCCTGGCTGACCAGATAGCGCAGCAGATCGCCCGCGCCAGGATTCGCGTCCTGCCCGAAGCGCACCCGTGCCGGCGTGTGATAGTTGGTGAAATGCGTGGTGAAAGCATTCACAAACAACACCTTCTCGCCTGTTTCAGGGTGCGTGCGCACCACCGGGTGCTCCGCGTCCGGGAATTGCGCCTTCAGTGCGAGGCGTTTCTCGATGGGCATCGCGGCGCCGAAACTCGCCTCGATACTATGGCGGGCACGCAAGTCCGCGATCTGCGTCTTGACGTGCTCCGGCAGGTTCTCGTAGGCGAGGACCATGTTCGCCCACATCGTGTCGCCGCCCACGGACGGACACTCCACGCAGCGCAGCACCGCGCCGAACTGCGGCGCTTCCCGCCAGGTGGCGTCGGCGTGCCACGCGTTCTCGTAGCGGTCGTTGGGCTGGTCCGGATTCTTGTAGATGCGCACGAGGCCCGGATGATCCGGATCGCTGCCGGCGACGGGATGATCTTCCAGTTCTCCGAACCGGCGCGCAAACGCCACATGCTCGGTGCGCGTGATCTCCTGGTCGCGCAGGAACACCACGCGGTGTTTCAGCAGCGCCGCGCGGATTTCCGCAAACAGGCCGTCATCGTGGATCGCATCGGCGAGATGCACGCCCGTCAGCTCGGCGCCGATCGTACAGGTCAAAGGTTCGACTCGCATGGCTTGCTCCTCAGATGACGAAGACCGACGAGCCGGTCGTCTTGCGCGCTTCCAGGTCACGGTGCGCTTGCGCCGCGTCCTCGAGCGCGTAGCGCTGGTTGAGCTCGATCTTGATCCGGCCCGCGGCGATATGCCCGAAGATTTCGCCTGCCAGTTCGTCCTTTTCGGCGGGGTCGGCGATATAGTCGGCCAGCGCCGGGCGCGTCATATACAGCGAGCCCTTCACCGCCAGCATCTGCGGATTGAACGGCGGGATCGGACCCGACGCCGTACCCACGCAGACCATCAGACCGCGACGCTTGAGCGAATCGAGCGAAGCCTCGAAGGTATCCTTGCCGACGCTGTCGAACACCACGTTCACGCCTACGCCATCCGTCAGTTCGCGCACGCGCTTCGCAACATTCTCCCGGCCGTAGTAGATGACGTGGTCGCAGCCATGCGCACGGGCAATCTCACCCTTGGCTTCCGTCGAAACCGTGCCGATCACGGTCAGGCCCAGCAGCTTCGCCCATTGCGACACGATCAGCCCGACGCCACCCGCAGCGGCATGCAGCAGAATGACGTCGCCCGCCTTGAAGTCGTGGATGCGGCGCATCAGATACGACGCGGTCAGGCCGCGCATGGTCATGCCAGCAGCCGTTTCGCAGGAGATCGCATCGGGCAGCTTGATGAGCGGACCTGCGGGAACCAGGCGTTCGGTGCTATAGGCGCCAAGCGTATTGACGAATCCAGTGTAGGTCACGCGATCGCCCACCGCGACGTTCGTCACGCCCGGGCCAATCGATTCGACCACGCCCGCCGCCTCGACGCCCATGCCTGCAGGCAGTGGGACCGGGTAGAGGCCGCTGCGGAAATACGTGTCGGCGAAATTCAGGCCCACTGCCTCGTGACGCAGGCGGACCTGCCCCTGGCCGGGATCGCCCACTTCAACGTCCTCGTAGCGCAAGACTTCGGGACCACCCGTTTCATGGAAGCGCACTGCCTTTGCCATGTTGAATCTCCTATCCATTACTCAACTGCGAATTAGTTTTGGCGCGCGGCGTAACGCACGCGCTGCCATCGGTCAATCAGTGTGCGGCCTCTTCGCGCAGCGTATTCAGGCGATCGAGATCGCTCGCGTAATTCCGCTTGCCGATAAAGAACGCGATAGCTGCAATGAGCGGCGCAAACGGCACGAGTTGCAATGCACCAAGCAGTCCGAGCCGGTCGGCAACCAGGCCCGTGAGCACGGCGGCGGGTGCCAGACCCAGCAGGTTGTTCGCGAGCGTCAGGGTCGCAAACGCCGATGCGTGAATCGACGGGGGCGTGAGGTTGGCCACCATCGCACCCGACGGGCCGCTCGCCCCTGCGCAGAAGAACATACCCACGCCAATCACGATCAGTTGCAACGGACCCGCAGGCATGCGAAAGCCGATCACGAGCAGGGTGAAGCACGCCAGGCAGAAGGCAATCGCGGCGCTCCACTTCCGTTCGCGTCCACTCTTGCTGAGCCGGTCGGCGAGACTGCCGCACACCACCATGCCAAGGCCCGTCACCAGCACGAACACTGCCGCGCTCGTCGCGGCCTTGCCGATGGGCATGCCGTAGTAGCGATTCAGGAAACTCGGCATCCACGCCCACACAGCGGCGGGAACCAGCAGATGGACCCCGCTGCCGACATAGGCGCACACGACGGACTTCGTCGAGAACAGCCCCTTCATCAGCGCGCGCAGGCTCATCCGCACACCGAGCCCTTCCGCCTTGTTCAGGCTTGCCGGCTGCAGCAGCGCGAGACGCTTTTCGGTAACGACAAGCCGGTAGACGATCACCAGCACGATCCCCATCGCCGCCATCGCGCCAAACGCCATGCGCCAGCCCATCTGGGCCGCAACCGCGCCGCCCAGGGCCATGCCCAGCACTGAGCCGAACGCCCCGCCCGCCATGAACGTGCCCGTCAGCGTGGAGCGCAGCCGTGCGGGGAAAATGCTCAGGACCACTGCGATCCCGACACTGCCGTAGGCAGCTTCGCCGATACCGACGAACGCCCGCGCCAGCAGCATCTCGCCATAGTTCGTCGAGATCGCGCAGCCCAGCGTCGCGAGACTCCACATCGCGGCCATCAGGACGATGCTCTTCACGCGCCCCCAGCGGTCGGCAAGCACCGACAGCGGAAAGGTGAGCACGCCGACCATCAGCGCGACCACGCTGCTCAGCGAACCCAGCCGGGTATCGGACAGGCCCCATGTGGCCTTGAGCAACGGAAACACGGCGTTCAGCACCTGCCGCGACATGTAGTCGGAGAGCAGCAGCCCGACCGTCAGGGCGAATACGATCCAGGCATAGCCGCGTACGTCGGCCTGTGTGACGGGTACATTGCCCGCCGTGGGTTCGGCATGCTGCATGAGCATGATGTGTCTCCTCTGTCCCGCTTGATAGCGGCCGTCTTTGCCCGCAGGGCACAGCAACCGCTTATGGATATCGCAACTCGCTCCCCGGCGCTAACCGGGGAGTTCCGCCTTTTACGACAATCGACGCCTCACCTGCACGCCTACCGTCACGCCGCGCGCAGCGGCAGGTTCCTGACGCCCGTCTCGCGGTTCGGCGCCATGCCGTTAGCCGCGAGCGTCTCATCGGCCGTCTCGTACTGCACGCCGATGCGGTAGATCTCGCGTGCTTCCTTGCCGGTGGCAATTTCGCGCCCGAGTTCGCGCGCGACACGCACGCACTGCTCGATCTGCTGCACCGACGTGAAGCGATTGCCGTGCTGGTCGATGATCGTGTCTTCGATACCGCAGCGAGGATGCAGGCCCATCGACATTGCCATCATGTTGAACGGCAACACGTTCTTGAGCAACGACTCGGCAGTCAGCGTGCAGCCATCCGGCGCGCGATGAACGAAATTGAAGAAATTGAACGGGTTCGGACCGTCGAAGCCGCCGCCGATGCCGATCCACGTCAGGTTCAGCGGCCCCTTGTAGACGCCCTTGCGCACGAGGCGCTCGAGCGTTTCGAGCGCGTGAATACCCGTGAGCTGGAAGTGCGGCTGAATGCCCGAGGCCTGCAGGCGGCGCAGATGTTCCTCGACCCATGCCGGGCCCGCCGGCACGGTCATCTCGCTGTAGGCAGCCATGAACGCCGGATTGGACAGCGACGTGCCTGCCAGGTATTCCGGATAGAGCAACTCCATGATGTTCATTTGCGTCGTGTTGATCGCGACCGTCACCTGGTCCGGCTTCGGGTCGAGATCGGCCAGCATGTGACGCGTATCGTCGGAGAGCCACTTCGCGGCCTGTCCGTCGTTTTCCGGTGCAAACGAGATCGAACCGCCCACCTGGATGATCATGTCGGGCACGGCGGCGCGCACACCCGCGATGAGTTCGTTGAACTTCGACAGGCGCTTCGAGCCCTTGCCGTCCAGTTCGCGCACGTGCAGGTGAAGCACCGTGGCGCCGGCGTTGTAGCAATCGACGGCCTTCTGGATCTGCTGGTCCATCGTCACCGGAATGTCTTCCGGGAAGTCAGCCGGCATCCATTCCGGACCATACGGGGCGGTGGTGATAACGACCTTGTCCTGGTTCTCCGGGTGGAGCGAATCGTCGAGAAACTGCATCTTTGATCTCCGATGTGGGGTGATGGCCTTCCGGTGTCGCGTCGTATCAGCGAAAACACCAGAACCGATATCCGCACAGTACGGGAATCACGCGCTACACTTTTGTGATTGGGCGCCATTGTTTTAGCGTTGCATGCCACTCCGTGAAAACACCTAGCCTGTTGCAGGCGCGAGCTGGCCGCCTACACGTTCAAACGGGAGTAGCGATGGAAACGATGCTGCGGTCGGTAGCGATGGGCGGCTATTTCGATGTGACACGGCGGCTCGGACTGAACCCGTTCGAGCTCGTGCAGCAGGTCGGGATCGATGCGGCAGCGCTCGCCAATCCCGACGATCGCGTGCCGGCCGCCGCATGCTGCCGGCTCATCGAACTGACGGCCGATATGGCGTCTTGCCCGACCTTCGCCCTGCAAATGGCGGAAACCCGCCAGAAGTTCGGGACGGGCGTGGTCAATATCCTGCTCGCCCACAAACGCACATTGCGCGAGGTGCTGCTCGCTGCAGCCGAATACCGGCATCTGCTCAACGAAGCGCTGGCCGTCTACGTTGAGAACGCGGGCGACACGGTCACGATCAGGGAGGAACTCGTCGTTGAACCGGGTACCCCGACAAAGCAGGCGATCGAGCTGGCGGTGGCCGTCCTCGCGCGCCACGCCAGCGCGCTGCTCAGCGACCACTGGAAGCCGCGCACTGTCCATTTTGTTCATGCCGGACCCGCCGACCTGACGTTTCATCGACGCTTCTTCGGCTGTCAAATGCAGTTCGGAAGCGACTTCAACGGCTTCGTCTGTGCGGCGGCCGATCTCGACTACCCGAATCCTGCCGCTGATCCAGAACTTGTGCGATACGCCGAAAGCCTCGCCACGCCGATGAACGCGGCGAGTGACGACTCCGCCGCGCTCGAAGTGCGCAAGGCGATTTACCTGCTGCTACCGCTCGAGCAAGCCACGGTCGAACTGGTTTCGCGTCAGCTGGGTCTGAGCGTACGCACCATGCAGCGTCAGCTTGAATCGGCTGAGACCAGCTTCTCGACGCTCGTCGAGGAAGTGCGGCGCGAACTGGCCGTGCGCTATATGAGCAATCCACGTTATCCGATCGGCCGGGTCTCAGCACTGCTGGGCTATTCGCAACAGGGCTCGTTCACGAAGTGGTTCACTTCGCAATTTCGTATGACGCCGCGTGACTGGCGAAACAGCCGGTCGAAATGACGATACCGCCGACCCGGTCATCACCCGCGTCGGTTTCCACCCGGAGCATTGATCTCGACGCACTGGCGCACGCCAGCGCGCGACGCTCCCGCATTGCCCTGATGGCCAGCATGGCCTGCTTTGTCACTGCAACGGCAGGTTTGGACACGGGCATCGACAGACCCTGACAGTACGATAGCAGGCACGACAAACCGCTCGGACTAACCGAACGATGCAGCTCCATGACGTGCCGAGACACGATGAAGGTGGGGAATGCACGCCGGCAACTGGATAAACGCATGAACGACCTGAACGGTTACGACTACGAAGACCTGCAGCCTGGCATGAGCGCCAGCTTTGCCAAGACCATCACCGAGGCCGACATTCTGTTGTTCGCTGGTGCGTCGGGCGACATGAACGCGGTTCACATCAACGAGCAATTTGCGCAGACGACACCCTTCAAGGGACGCATCGCGCACGGCATGCTCACCGCGAGCATCATCTCCGCGACCATCGCCGGCCGGTTGCCGGGTCCGGGCACCATCTACCTTGGGCAGAATCTTCGATTCAAGGCTCCCGTACGCCCAGGCGACACGGTACACGCAGAAGTGACCATCAAGGAACTGATCCCGGAAAAACGCCGCGTGGTGATGTCGACGGTCTGCACGGTCGGCGGCAAGGTCGTGATAGAAGGCGACGCGCTCGTCATGCCCACTTCGCGCGACGATCTGGGCAAGACATCCGCGGAACTTTCAGTGAATAAAAGGTAATGGTCGGGATTTGATATGAAGATGTTATTTAGCATGCCGGATGAGTTTTCTACAGGCTGGCTCGATGCCAGCTTCAGTTTCTGGCGAGGGCTGCCGCTAACCGACGGTCCCGACGTGACCGTGACGGACGCCGATGGCAACGAGATCCATCCCGTCGCATCCGGCGCGCGAAACATCATGATGCGTGCCAGCACCCGATACTGGCAACAGCAAGCAGAGCTTTGGAACAGCGCCTTGACTCGCGTGCTCGGGGCACAGACGGGCGGGAAGCCGGTCGCGGAGCCAACGCGTGGCGACCGGCGCTTTCACGCCGAAGAATGGTCCGGAAATGGCTGGTTTGGCTTTCTGAAGGAAAACTATCTGATCAACGCCCAGATGCTCGAAGACATGACCGAGGCAAGCGCGTTGAATGAGAAGGAAAAGCACAAGCTCCGTTTTTACATGCGGCAGTTCATCGACCTGGCGAGCCCTTCGAATTTTGCCGCGACCAATCCCGAAGTGATCCGGCGTGCGCTCGAAACCAGCGGTAGCAGTCTGCTGGCGGGCCTCACGCATCTGCTGGAGGACATGAAGCAAGGCACCATTTCGATCACCGATCAGAGCGCGTTCGAAGTGGGCCGCAGCGTCGCGGTGTCCGAAGGGTCGGTGGTATTCGAGAACGATCTGTTCCAGCTGATCCAGTACGCGCCGCTCACGCCAACGGTCGCGCAGCGCCCGCTGGTGATCGTCCCGCCTTGCATCAACAAGTTCTACATTCTGGACCTGCAGCCTCAGAACTCCTTTGTGCGCTTTGCCAATGAACAGGGCTTCACCGTGTTCATGGTGTCCTGGCGCAATGCAGATGCACAGACGGCGAATACCCGCTGGGACGATTACCTCGAACACGGTGTGATGAAGGCCATCGAAGTGACGCGCGCCATCAGTCGCGCCGACAAGGTCAATGCATTGGGCTGGTGTGTCGGCGGTACGATGCTGTCGTCCGCACTCGCGGTGATGCGTGCCAATGGCGACGAGTCGGTATCCAGCGTGACCTTGCTGACAGCGTTGCTCGACTTCAGCGAACCGGGTGACCTTGGCATATTCGTCGACGAAGCGGGTGTGTCGATGCGCGAGCAGACAATCGGACGCGGTGGGCTGTATCCCGGACGTGAGCTCGGCTTCACCTTTCAGACGTTACGCGCGAACGATCTGATCTGGCCGTACGTCGTGAACAATTATCTGAAAGGGAAGACGCCTGCCGCATTCGATCTGCTGTACTGGAACGCGGACACCACGAATCTTCCCGGGCCGATGTATAGCTGGTATCTGCGCAACATGTACCTGGAGAACAATCTCCGCGTGCCCGGCAAGCTCACGATGTGCGGCACGCCCGTCGATCTCAAGCGCATCGACATGCCCAGCTATCTGCTTGCAACGCAGGAGGATCACATCGTTCCATGGCAATCCGCGTGGCGCTCGACACAACTGCTAGGCGGTAAGGTCGAATTCGTGCTGGGCGCTAGTGGACATATTGCTGGTGTCATCAATCCCGCTTCGAAGAACAAGCGCAGCTATTGGACGAGCGACGAGTCTGCCAGCGAAGCCGATGCATGGCTGGCGTCCGCCGAAGAACAGCCGGGTAGCTGGTGGAATCACTGGATCGTGTGGCTGAAGCAGCATGCGGGCGAGCAGGTGAAAGCGCGCAAGGTGCTGGGCAACGCGAAACACAAGCCGATCGAACCGGCGCCTGGCAGGTATGTGAAGGTGCGGGCGGACTAGAGTCGTCGCACCCGGCTACGGTGACGATTGCATGAAGTGGACGGGAGCGTCGCAATCAGACGCGTCCCGCTATGCGGCTGCACTTGCCGCGATCAGGATGGAGAACGGTTCGCGGCCGGTTGCAGCCGACGGCAGTGCAAGTTCGCCTGCCCGGCTCACTGCAATCCAACGTGAGCGCGCAAGACGTCACGCTCCACACTCTTCCCATGCAGTTCACCAAACTGCAGTGCCGCAAGCTGCGCATAAAGCGGCGAACTCTGCAGAAGCTCTGTGTGACGGCCTTGCGCGACAATGCGGCCCTGGTCCAGAACAACGATACGATCCGCCTGCTGCACAGTAGCAAGACGATGCGCGATGACAAGCGTCGTTCGGTTCAGCGCGGCGTTGTCCAGCGCCGTTTGCACGAGCCGTTCGCTCGCGGCATCGAGTGCGCTGGTCGCTTCGTCGAGCAGCAGGATGGGCGGATTCTTGAGAATCGCGCGCGCAATCGCAAGGCGCTGACGCTGACCGCCCGACAGCCGCACACCGCGCTCCCCCAGGAACGTGTCATACCCTTGCGGCAGTTCTTCGATAAAGCCGGCGGCAGCCGCCATCCCAGCGGCGCGCTGAACTTGCGCGAGCGTTGCGTCGGGCATCCCGTAGCGGATGTTGTCGAGCACGCTGCCCGAAAAGATCACCGATTCCTGCAACACCACGCCAATCGCCTTGCGCAACGACGCGAGCGGTACCTGATTCGTCGACACACCGTTGATCAGTATGTCGCCGGACTGCGGCTCGTAAAAGCGCAAGAGCAGTTGAAACAGCGTTGTCTTGCCCGCGCCAGACGGCCCGACCAGCGCGACATGCTCACCCGGACGGACATCGAGCGAGAAGCCGGAGAGCGCGGCGATGCCGGGACGAGACGGATAGGAGAAGCTGACGTCGTGAAAACGGATGCCGTCTCCGTGCGCCGGAAGCGGCACGGTCGTCCCGGCCTCCTCCACTGGCGAACGCGCAGCCAGCAGTTGCAGTAGCCGTTCCGTTGCGCCTGCAGCCCGCTGCAGATCGCCCCACACTTCGGCGACGGCGCCCACTGCACCCGCCGTGAAAACCGCATAAAGGATGAACTGGGACAGCTGACCCGCTGTCATCTGTCCAGCGAGTACCGCCTGCGCGCCCAGCCAGAGCACGAACACGACGGCGGCGAACACGAACACGATCACCACCGCCGTCAGCGACGCGCGCGCACGAATGCGTGTGAGCGCTGTGTCGAAGGCCAGTTCCACAGCGCTACCGAAGCGCTTCGCCTCATAGGTCTCCTGCGTGTACGACTGCACGGTCGGCATTGCATTGAGCACTTCGCCCGCCAGCGCGCTGGCATTCGCGATCTTGTCCTGGCTCGCGCGCGAAAGCCGCCGCACGCGCCGCCCGAAGATCACGATGGGCGCGACCACCACGACCAGCGTCGCGATGATGTAGCCGGACAGCACGGGGCTCGTCGTGATCAGCATCGCAATGCCACCAACGGCCAGCAGCACATTGCGCAGTCCAAGCGACAGGCTCGTGCCAACCACGGTCTGGATCAGCGTCGTGTCGGTGGTGAGCCGCGACAGCACCTCGCCCGTCTGCGTGGTCTCGAAGAACTGCGGGCTCATCCGCATCACGTGGTCGTAGACGGCCCGCCGCAAATCGGCCGTGACCCGCTCGCCGAGCCACGACACCCAATAGAAGCGCAGCGCCGTCGCGGCGGCGAGAATCAGCGAAACGATGAACAGCGCGATGAAGTAGCGATCGATATGCGTGCGGTCGCCGCTCGCGAAGCCACGGTCGATCAGGTACTTGAACGCCACGGGCAGCGCCAGCGTCGCGCCCGCCGACGTCAGGAGCGCCAGAAACGCGAGCGCCCAGCGCCTCGCATACGGACGCAGGAACGGCAGCAGGGCAAAAAGCGGAGCGACGCGTAGCGTGCGCGCGGGGGTATCGGGCATGGAGATGTCTGGGTGGATGGGCGACAGATCGATTATGTCAGCCCGTGGATCAAGACGTTCGCGGCACGGTTTGTCGTCGGTTCGTCTTTGTCGCTAGAGCAGATTATCGTCTTCCCTCGTCAGCGCGTCGCCGTCGTGTTTTCGTTCGAGACGCGTCGTGGCTTCCAGCAAATGCACGCCGGCGGGCGTCAGCATCGGACGACGCCATCCGCCAACGCGCGGCTCGATAGAGATGAGCCGGTAATCCAGCAGGGTATCGAGTTCGACACGCGTCGTATCGATCTGATCGGGTGCGCTGCGCACGAGCATCAGCGTGGCCAGTTCATGTGGACTGAGCATCGTCATTGTCTCAACCTCGAAGTGGAACGTCTGTTCAGCGCATCCTGACGAGCGTGATGGCGTGCTCGGGACACGCCGACACACAATGGCCGCATGCGCGGCACGCGTCCGCACGCGGCGCGTAGGCGACCTTCATCCCATGCACGCGCAGCTTGAAGCGTTGTAATGGGCGGAGTGCCTGGTAATCGGCTGCATCGATGCGGCGGATGTCGAATACGTTTTCAGGGCAAACAACCGCGCAATCCGCCTTACCTTCGCAGCGCGCGAAATCGACCTTTGGGACGATCACGCCGGGCGGCTGTTTGCAAGCCGAAGTGGCATTGCGTGTCATGTGCCCGCTCCCTCGTTCTGGCGCGAAGCCGACGTGGGGTCGTTGCGCAGCCGCTCACGCTCTTGCTCCGTCATCTGTTGCCAGTGACGCCATTGCCGGGCTTTGTAGCAGCCGCCATGTCCCCGGAATCCACCGAAAAGAATACGGCACAGCACGAGCAGACCGATCGCACGCGGATAGTCGATTGCATGCGCATCGATCACGAGGGTCGGGATGATCCAGTTCCATAGCCTCATGACGATCCAGCCCAGCAGCGCAATGATCAGCACGAGCATCAGCGCCTTGGCGAAAATTTTGCGGCGGAACTTCATTCCATTCTCCTTGGGTTCATATCTCGAAGCCGTCGTAGGACGAGCGCAGGCGTTCGCGCAGATGCAGGACCGCGTAACGCTTGCGCGCGAGCAGCGTGTTGACGCCGACACCCGTCGCGGCCGCCATCTCCTTGAAGCTGCGGCCGTCCAGTTCGTGAGCGATGAACACCTCGCGCTGGTTCGCGGGCAACTCGTCGAGCGCGGCGCGCAAGGTGTCGAGCAGCACCGCGCGCGCGTAGGCGGCCTCGGGTCCGGCATCGGCTGAGGGCAGCGTCAGGTCCAGGCGGTATTCGCCATCGGCTTCTTCAGCATTGGTGGCATCGGGCAGTGGCACTTCCTTCTTCTTGCGGAAGCGGTCGATGATCCGGTTTCTCGCGACGCGAAACAGCCACGCGCCGACCTGCTCAACGGGGTCCGGCAGCCGCCATGCCTCGACGAGTTCTTCGAAAACGTCCTGAAGGATGTCGTCGGCTTCGTCCTGATCGATGACGCGGCGGCGGATGAAATTGCGCAGCCTTGGACGCTCGCGGGCGACCGCAGCGGCGATTTCGCGGTCCTGCTCGGTCATCGTGCTCGGGGCGTTTGGCGGTTCCATACCCGTGATGACGATCCGCGAAGAAAAATATTGTGACGCGAGTGACTGACTCGCGAAATTTGTTTGCGAGCGAGCACGCTTAGGGTGAAGTGTCGAGAGAGTTGGACGCCGCGAGAACCGCAATCGGCATGGCAAGCTGAGGTTTTGCGGCGAAGGTGACGTTGAACTCGCCCTGGCCGACGATGACGCTCTATCCCGCCTCGACCCGCGCGCAGTACGCATCGATGGTCCGCTTCCACGCGGGCCGGGCCAGGCACCGATCCCGATACGACGCGACAACCGGATACGGCGCGATCAACCGCTCGTCCTTGATGCCCGAGGAGAGCACGTGCGTCATCAAAATGTCGGCGACGGTGAAACCGTCTGTCGCGACGAAGTCGCGGTCAGCGAACCAGCGCTCCAGGTTCGTCAGCACCCGGTTCGCCCAGCCGACCAGAAATTCGCGGTGCTTGCCGCAGCTGCCATCCGCCGTCCAGTCGAGCACCATCAGACCGAGCAGCGGTGGCTCGACCGTGTTCATCGCGGCGAAGCACCAGCGCATCACCTGTGCTTCGCCGGCGCGGTCGCTGGGAATCAGGCGGCCCGACTTCTTCGCCAGGTAGGCGACGATCGCGGCGGATTCGGACACGACCAAACCGTCGTCGTCAATCGACGGGATCTGTTCGAAGGGGCTGAGCCGGCGATAGGCTTCCGTGTTCAGATCATGTGCGGGATGGTCCATGCCGGCCAGCTCGAACGGCAACTGCATCTCTTCGAGCGCCCACAGCACGCGCAGGTCGCGTGTGTGGCCACGTGCGACAGCGTTGACCTTCGAAAAGCCGTAGACCTTGAGCATGGTGACGTTCCTTCGTTGAAACTGCCCGGCTGCAAAGGGTACCGGCATTCTAACGCCGGCGACAGGCACGCTCGCTACGCCGGAGGGAACGTAAAAATTCACCGCTTATCGTCACACAAAACACGCGCTGCAGCACTCAACCTGCATCCCGCCAACCTTTTCTCATATCTCACAGAATCGCACTATGATGCGTTGTGTTGCCCGTCACGCGGCATAGCTCAAGACGCCCGTGGCAAGCGCAGTCCAACTGGTCTCCCGGCCTGTATCAACCGGGAAATGCAGCAAGGATGAAATCATGGTCCGTCTCGCGATGATTCTTCTTGGTGTCGACTATCTCCGCGTCCGCTGGCGCGAACTGTTGATGATCGGCTGCCTGAGCGTCGCGCTCGGTGTGACGATCTTCTGCGATGCGCTCGACGGCGCACTGTGGTTCCCCATCATGCCGTTCGCCGCCCTTCTGCTGCTCGAGGGCGTCGCGACGGTATGCGTCGCATGGACGGGCATGGGCGGCCAGCGCACCCTGCGCTACGTGAAAGGGATCACGTTCATTCTGTCCGCAGCCCTCGTGCTGGTCGGCGGGGAGCACGGCAACTTTATTCTGTCGATGATCTTCGGCACGCTGTTTCTCGTGGACGGCGCATTGCAAATCATCGCGGCCAGAGTGGTCCGCTACCGGAAGTGGAAAATTGCAGCCGCAGGCGGCGGGCTGGAGGTTGCGATTGCAATCTTCTTCTATCAGCCCTACCCCGATCACTATGCGGGCACCGTTGCGTACTGCGTGGCATTCGGCTTGCTGTTTGGCGGCTGGAACATGATCCTGCTCGCCATGCGCGTCAGGCGAATGGCGGTCAATCCCGCCGTCGCCGATGAGAAACCCACTGCACACGCAACGGCCGCCATGACGGACACACCCGTCGAACTGAAGCGCCCGCTGCCGGACTCATTCGACGGTCCGCCCGAACCGCACGAGCACGTGCTGACCGTACACGTCTGGACGCCCGTTGGGACAGTCAAAGCCGAAGCGCGTCGGCAGCCGATAGTCGACCGCTACATCGCCGCCGTCGACAGGAACGGCTCGATCTCGACGGGGCACGCCGCGCTCGAAACGGCCGAAGGCATCTATATCAGCCTGTACCCGGCGGTTGAAATCGAGAGGTCGCCGGAGGAATTCTCGCGGATCCTGCGCGCGACACGCGACAACGATGTGCCCGGTCTGTTCCAGCCGGACTACGCGACGGAATCGGCAGCATGGTGTCCGTCGACGCGGCAGATCCGCATCCGAAACTACGATCCGGAGCGTCTCGCACGATTCTGGGCCGAGTATCGTCGCGATACGACGTATAACCTCACGTACCGCAATTGTTCTAGCACGGTCGCGAAAGCGCTGGAGGCGGCGATCGAGGGCGCATCGGTGCGTGCGTGGGGAAAGCGCAGCGGCTGGAAGCCGTTCCTGCGCGTGGCGACCACGCCCGAACTCTGGGTCGCGGCACAGGTCAGAAAACGCTCGGCGACGATGGCATGGACGCCCGGACTCACGCTCGACTACGCACGCGCGCTCAGCATGCTGGCGGACCCGCGCCCCTCCGGATGGGTGAAGATGGCACGCCTCGCGCTGCAGACGATGTACGCATCGCGCCAGCGCTGGCGTGCGGAAAAAGCGGCCGCATCGAATATCTATGATACGGACGTCGCCGGTCGGGACTCGGGGTCTGAAGAAAGCCTGGAGCCGCCCTGGCAGCCGGCAACCGATCAGCATTACCCCGCGAAACACCCGGATGCTTCGTAACGCGGGTCCATGCCGTTCGCGCGAATCGCCGTCGCGCCGTTCTGCCCGGTTGCGAATGGATCACGCCACGCGCAACGCTGCATTAATCAGGCTTGCGCACGGCCGCGAACAGGTCGGTGACCTCTTTCATCGTCGCTGCTTCGCTCGTGTACGTGAACGTGCCGCGCCCGAGCATCTCATTGGCCGCGCGCAGCAACGCGCCCAGCGCCGCGCGCGCAAGCGCCCCGCCGACGCTGATCCGCTTCACGCCCATCTGCGCGAGATCGTCGACGGAAAACGGCATGCCCGCCATGCCCATCAGCACATTGACGGGCCGGTCGACGGAACTGACGACGGCGGCGATATCCTCGCGCGTTTTCAGGCCCGGCGCGTAGAGCACGTCGGCGCCCGCTTCCTGGAAAGCCTGCAGGCGGCGGATCGTATCGGCGAGATCGGCGCGCCCGTTCAGATAGTTCTCCGCGCGCGCCGTCAGCATGAACGGAAACGGCAGCGAACGGGCGGCTTCCACGGCGGCGCGCACGCGCTCGACGGCGAGTTCGTGAGCGTAGATGGGATCGCCGGCACGGCCCGTCGCGTCCTCGATCGAGCCGCCGACGACGCCCGCCGCACCCGCCTGGCGTATCGTTTCGGCAGCATCTTCAGGCGCGTCGCCGAAGCCGTTTTCGAGGTCCGCGCTGACTGGCAGATCCGTCGAGGGCGCGAGTTCGGCAAGATGCCGGATCATCTGCTCGCGGCCGACGGCGTTGTCCGGCAAGCCCAGCGTGAATGCGTAGCCGGCGCTCGTGGTCGCCAGCGCCTTGAACCCGAGCGCTTCGAGCAGGCGCGCAGAGCCGATGTCCCACGGATTGGGAATGATGAACGGCACGCTGGCCTCGTGAAGCGCGCGAAACGCCCGCGCCTTGTCTGCTTGTGTTGTTGTCATGGCGGCTCCATCGGTCGCGCAAGTGGATGCGGAAGGTTCGTAATGTGCGGAATGGGAAGTTTTGCCCAGCCTGTCTCGTGACCGGGCAAACGCAGAAGATGCGCAGGTTGCTCAGGTTTCGAGCTTCGCGTCCATCGTGATCGTTGCGTTCAACACCTTCGAGATCGGGCAACCGGCCTTGGCGTCGGCCGCGGCCTTGTCGAATGCGGCCTTGTCGCCGCCCGGAATCTTCACTACGACGTCCAGATGCGAGGCCGTCACCGCGAAGCCGCCGCCGTCCTTGTCGAGCGTGACGGTGGCCGTGGTCGCGATGCGCTCCGGTTTGATGTTCGCCTTGCCGAGTTCCGCCGACAACGCCATCGAAAAGCATCCCGCATGCGCCGCCGCAATCAGTTCTTCGGGGTTCGTGCCGATGCCGTTTTCGAAGCGCGTCGCGAACGAATACTGCGTGTCCTTGAGCACGCCGCTATCGGTGGAGATCGAGCCCTTGCCGTCTTGCAGACCGCCCTGCCAGATTGCTGATGCTTTGCGCTTCATTAGTCGCTCCTGTGTCGCGTTCGCGCTGCCGCGTTCCCAACCACGATGCCGGCCGCGACGGTCCCGCCCGGAATCACGCGGCGTCGGCATCGGTCACGCGTGCTGCGCCAAACCCGTGGGCCGTGGGCGTGGACCGAAGCTTCATCATAGGCGGATATCGGTGGCACTGCCGTGAAGCGGCGCGCATGGCCATTATTTCATCCACGGCAAGAATCTTTATCCAATCTGCCGCTTTTTTCATCACCCTCGCGGCAATACACTCTGCCCAACGGTTCGGACATCGGTGTTCAAACCGAACCGATCAACAAATGTTCTCGGAGGTCATCATGAAATCGCTTCTTTCCGCAGTGGTCGTCGCATCCGCTCTGATCGTTCCCGCCGCCGCGTTCGCGCAGCAAGCCAATGGCCCCGTGACGCGCGCGCAAGTTCAGGCCGAACTGGTCGCCGCGCAGCAAAACGGCTCGCTGGACCAGAACGACGTGGCGTATCCGCCCGCCAAGCCGCAATTGGGCGCAACGTCGGGAGCGACGGAAGTCGGCGGCGTGACGGCTGGCTCGTCGCAATCGGGCAAGCGTCCGAGCGTCGAACAGCGCATCTTCTCGACGTTCCGCGGCAACTAAGCATTGTTTGCCGTGACGTAACGCGGCGCGTTTGATTCGACGATCACGCGCCGCCGTCGAAACTGCAAAGGCCCCGGCTGACTCATGAAGTCAGCCGGGGCCTTTGCTTTTGTCGCGCTTGACGCGCGCTTACTCGGGGAACGGCAACGAGTCCTGCCCTTGCGCGCGCATGCCGAACACGTTCAGCGTCATCGCGACCAGCGCGTAATAGCCGAGCAGCCCGACCAGATTGATCACGACCTCGTGGCCAAAGCGCTCGACCGTCTTCGCGTAGGTCGCGTCGGACACGCGCTTCGCGTCGTACAGTTCCGTCGCGAACGCGTAGATGAGCGCATCGTCGGCGTCGGCGAACGAAGGCGCCTGGCCCAGGCGGATCGCCTCGGCGTCTTCGGCGCGCACGCCGGCGTCGATGGCGATCGGATAGTGGATGAACCACTCGGCCTGCGCCTGCCAGCGCGAGGCCGTAACGAGAATCGCCAGTTCCGACAGCCGCAGCGGCAAGCCCGTCTTGTAGCGGCAGAATGCGCCGAGGCGCTGCGCATGCTGCGCGAGTTCGGGGCTATGAATCCAGCCGAGAAACGGCCCGTTCAGATTGCCGCGCGGTCCCGACAGGATTTCGTCGAGCACGGCTTTCTGGTCGGGTGTCGCGTGGCTGGCGTCGAAAGAAGGCAGGCGGTTGGTCATGAATCGCTCTTCGTGCAGGGTGTGTGGGTTGATCAGGCCGCGCCCGATGCCGTGAGCGCGCCTTCGATCGCATCCGTCAGGCGGCTGACGATCTGTTCGATATCGCGCGGCGTGCAGATGAACGGCGGCGCGAGCAGCACATGATCGCCGATCTTGCCGTCGACGGTGCCGCCCATCGGGTACACCATCAGCCCGCGCTGGAACGCCTCGCGCTTGATCGCGGCATGCAGCTTCAGTTTCGCATCGAACGGCATTTTCGTCGCGCGGTCCTGCACCAGTTCCACGCCGACGAAGAGTCCGCGCCCGCGCACGTCGCCGATGTACGGATGCTGCGCATAGTGTTCGCGCAGCAGCGAACGCAGTTGCTCGCCGCGCGCTTTTACGTTGTCGAGCAGATGCTCGTCGGCGATCACGCGCTGCACTTCGAGCGCGGCGGCGCAGGCCGTCGCGTGGCCGATATAGGTGTGGCCGTGCTGAAAGAAGCCGGAACCGCCCGTGATCGCCTGATAGATTTTGTCGCTCACGAGCGTTGCGCCGATCGGCTGATAACCCGCGCCGAGGCCCTTTGCGATGGTCAGCAGATCAGGCGTGACGCCGTCCTCTTCGCACGCGAACAGGTGGCCCGTTCGGCCCATGCCCGACATGATTTCATCGAGAATCAGCAACACGCCGTAGCGGTCGCACACTGTGCGAATCTTGCGGAAATACTCGCGCACGGGCGGCACCGCGCCCGCTGTCGCGCCGACGACCGTCTCCGCGACGAACGCGGCGACCGTGTCGGAACCGAGTTCGAGAATCTTCTGCTCCAGTTCGTCGGCGAGGCGCTGCGCGAACTGCTCTTCCGTTTCGTCCGCGCGCTGCTCGCGATACGCGTAGCACGGGCTCACGTGATGCGCGTCGATCAGCAGCGGCAGGAACGGCTCGCGCCGCCAAGCATTGCCGCCGATCGCAAGCGCGCCCAGCGTGTTGCCGTGATAGCTCTGACGCCGCGCGATGATATGCCGCCGCTGCGGCTGCCCCACTTCGACGAAATATTGACGCGCGAGCTTCAACGCCGCCTCGATCGCCTCCGATCCGCCCGACACGAAATACACATGCGCGAGACCTTGCGGCGCGCGTTCGACGAGATAGCTGGCGAGTTCCTCGGCGGGCTGCGTCGTGAAGAACGACGTGTGCGCGTATGGCAGTTCCTGCGCCTGACGCTTGATCGCATCGATCACGCGCTGGTTGCTGTGGCCGAGACACGAGACGGCCGCGCCGCCCGATGCATCGATATAACGCTTGCCCGTCGAATCGACGATCTCGATGCCCTCGCCTTTGACGGCGACGGGCAAGGTCTGCTTCGGCATGCGGTGGAATACGGTAGTCATGCGCTTTCCTTGGGTGAGCGCAAGCCAGCGACTTTCAGGCCGCCGTGCGTGCAATGAAGGTTTCGAAAACGACGGCGTGTTGCGCGTACACGCGCAGCGCGACACCGTCGTCACGGAGTTGGAACAGCGCCGTCGCGAGCGTGTTTTCGTCGTCGGGATCGCGTGGGTCGTCGCGGTAGATGTGCAGACCCGTAGGCGCCTTGTCATGCAGCATGTCGACGAGCGCGTCGCCGTCGATCTGCGCGCCGCGCTGTTCGAGCAGCACGCCGACACGCGCCTGACGATCACATGACGAATCGGTAACGATTTGCGCCTCGTCTTCGCAGCCAGCATGAATCATGTGATTGGCGTGGCCCGAAACGCGCTCGACGCGTTCGACCGAACAGCGCATTGCCGTGGCCTCGACGCTGAACACGCGGCGGTCGCCCGCTGCGGCGAGCGTGTGATGAAAGCCGCTCGCGCGCGGCGTGTCGTGCAGAAGCTGCACGGCTTGATCGAGCGTCGATTGATCGAGCACCGCGCGCGTCAGGAACATGCGCGGCACGCCCGTCACCGGCTGACGGATGCGCAGATTGTTGATCGCCTGCGCAAGACCCGCGCGATTCGCCGCGAACGTGTGGCCGGGTAACGAGCCTGGGTAATAGAAGCTGATGAAGCCGGGCTTGCCCTTCGGCTGGATGTCGACGAGCAAACCCTTGCCAAGCAGGAATGGATCACCGTCTTCGTTGTGTACGATCAGCGTGTCGCCGCTGCGCACGGCCGCGAAAGTCGTACAGCCGTCGGGCGTGTTATGCACCAGTTCGCCGCGGCAGTTCCACAGGAAAATGTCGTCCGCCCGCCAGCCGAGACCCGCCGCCATGCCATCCAGTTCGGCTAGCTGATCCGGACAGTGCGCGCGCGCCGCGTCACGCAGATGTTGCACGAACGCGTGGCCACGCCACGCCTGCACGCCGCGCCACGCGGCGCTCTGCTGCATGTACGCATCGAACGCCGGCCGCGCCAGTTCGCCAAGCTGACGGCCGATTTCAAACGGCTCGCCCGCTATCCGATGCAATTCCCAACCCTGCTTCGACACACGACACCTCGAACATCAATCAACACGCGATGCACATTTATAGTTCATTACAACATATGTTGTCAATGACGACGCAATGCGCCCGTCTGTTGCCTTGACATGGCCTTGAAGGTTGCGGGCGCCGGTCAGGGCACGTAGGCGCCCTTCGCGTGCAGCGACTGCTCGGCGAGTTCGAGTTGCTGGACGGCGTCCGTGCCTTCGAGCGCGAGCAGATGCGCGACCAGCGATTCCGCAATCGCCGTCGCCGCCACCAGCGACGGGAAGAACGACGGGCTTTCGTGCGAGAAGATCAACACTTTGTCGGCGTTCAGCGCAATGGGCGACACGGCGCTGTCGGTGATCGCGATCAGCTTGCTGCCCTTTTCCAGCGCGGCTTCGGCGACGCGCGCCGCCTCGACGGAATACGGCGCAAAGCTGACGACGATAGTCGCGCTGTCGCGTTCGATGCCGCGCAACTGCATTTCGAGCGTACCCGCTTCGCCTGACAGCAGCGAGACGGACGAGCGAAACAGCCGGTATCCATAGACGAAGCCGAACGCGACGGGAAAGCACGACCGGAACCCGGCGACATGGACGTGCGGCGCGCGCCGCAACAGCTTGGCCGCTTCGACGGTGACGCGCGTGTTGTGCGCGGCCGTGACTTCGAGATTGTGCTGTTGCGCGACGAGCAGATCGTGCGCGAGCGCGTCTTTCGCGTGACCCTTGACGAGCGAGCGGGCGCGGCTCGTCAGCGGCTCGGGCCGGGTGCGCACCCGCGCGACGAACAGGTCGCGCAATTCGTTCCAGCCCGGAAAGCCCAGTTGCTGCGACAGCCGTACGAGCGACGCGGGTTGCACCTGCGCGCGCTCGGCCACCTTGCGCATCGACGAGACGGCGACCTCATCGGGGTGATCGAGCAGAAACGCCGCGCCCATCTGGAACTGCGGACTGAGTTCGGAGAAACGTCCACGGATCAGGGCGGCGAGCTGGTCGAAGGTGTCGGGCATACGGTGTACCGGGAATGAGGATGACAACAAATGTTATCACCCGGTATGAAGGCGGGCGAATGAAGAGTGGCGTGGTGGACTTGCTGAAGAACCATGATGTTTTGTTCGCTTGCCAACACTTCAAAACGCGAAGTCACCCTGCTTGACCTAACGTAATGGAGCAGCACTCGTCGGCGATTCGAAAGCAGATAAATCATCCCGCGTCGCAATTGCGCCCATAACAAGGAGTACACCGTGGTTACTGGACCTATCGTCAAGGCACCCGTAGATACCCCCGCCCGCTTTGCTCACGAAGACATCCTCATCGACGGAGCAATCGGCTTTACGTCGACACCCGCTGGTCCGATGTTCAACCCTGCCGCGGACAAGTCGGCAATCAAAGTTCCGACTCTCGTCCGTGTCCGCAGCGCAGACGGAGTACCGGTTGAAGGTCTGGTCGCGCGAAATTTCTCGGCCGCTTTCTGGGGCATTGGAGAACTGGAGACAATAAAGGTTTTGTCTTGTGAACCGATGCACAAAAAGAACGGGCCGACATCGGAAGCGGGAATCAGCCTCATGGGCATGTATTTTCTCAATCTGAAAATGCCCGAACTCTGGTGGTGGCAAACGCCCGACAACAAGCGGAACATCACCAATCTGGTTTTTATCCTGAACGTTTCGATTCTCGACACGAGAGGATCAATCGTTGTGAGTAAGACCGGTCAGGTATTTCTAACGACGCCGTGCCTGCATATGCCTCGCGTCTATCGTGAAGAAGACGATGCGTAGTTCGCGTGAACGCAATGGCCTTCAAATCCCGCTCGACATGCGCGCGCTTACCACCGGCACTCGAAATCCCACATTGCGAAATCATGGCCCGTGTCACAAAACCGAATGCTGCATGGCATCGTGAACGCGATGCGCATGGGAAAAACTCTTTTCTCAATATGAAATGACACCAGCATCCTTTTGATTTTATGAGACTTTTTATCCGTTCGACGCACCACATTCCTACCTCGCGCCTATCACCCGATTCGGTACTCTCTTATACAAGAGGTGGATAACCGACGACGACCAGCCGACCGATCGGCGAGCCGGTGCGACCCGCCCAGTGTTCTTTTCATACCGCTGGAGAAAATCAAATGTTGCACGTTTATGTCGAACCCGTACCGAAGGGCCGATGGGGGCCGATCGATGGATACACCGTCGAATTCAAGGACGGCACCAAAGTAACCCCGGAAATCTACCGTTCAGAAATGCTCGCTGTCGGCGAGATCAAGTTGCGTGGCTATGTGCCGCTTCTCGCGAAGGTGCGTATCACCGACAAGGCCGTCACTGAGCACTGGCAAGCGCCCGGGCAACCGCTGCCGCAAGACTGACACCGACCCACCGCGCACATTCGCTGCGCGTAACGCGTGCTTCGCGCCGTCATCGGGCGAAGCACGCGCCCACCCTGCCTGGACCATCACACGCCATCTCGCTGGCGCAACAGCGCTGCGTCACATGCTTCGCGGATGAGTCACCCGATTGTCGCCCCCGCGTCGCCAAAGCGTTTCCGCAGCAACGGTTTATCCGACGCGCTGCCGCCGTCATACTCGTGCCCATTCTCCGGACATGTCGCCGATCACCGCGTCATGTCCCGATGTGACGCAATCTCCACGGGCGACGAAGATGGTGACCAGACAGATCATTGACTCAGGCGCATACCTGCAACACTTCGAATCGTTGCCGGACCTCTGGACGCTCGAACAGATCGCCGCATCGCTCGAAGCAACGCTGCGGGACAAGCCAGCGGGCGTCGCCTCGATATGGGTATTCGCCTATGGCTCGCTCATCTGGAACCCGATGATCGAGTTCGACAAGCGGATGGTCGCGACGCTGCACGGCTGGCAACGCAGCTTCTGCCTGCAGATGACAGCGGGCCGCGCAATCCCGGACAACCCAGGCAGGATGCTCGCGCTTCGTCCCGGCGGGCACACCCGGGGCATCGCGTTTCAACTACGCGCCGCGACATCGAACGACGAGTTGCGGCTCATCTGGATACGGGAGATGGTGCTCGGGTCGTACCGTCCCACCTGGGCGCCCATCACGCTCGAAGACGGCAAGGAGACGCACGCGATTGCCTTCGTCGCCGACGAATCCCGCGAGCAGTTCCAGCACGATTCGTCCGTGCCGACCGTCGCCCCGCTGATCGGGTGCGCGACGGGCACGTTCGGCACCAATGCCGAGTATCTGTTCAAGCTTCACGCCGCGCTTGCGGAATGCGGCGTGAACGATCCTTATGTCGAGGCGATTGTCCACGCAATCGAACGTCCTTCGCACGACTCGTGCGCCGGCCCAGTCTGCCGTGGCGAGCATTGAAAGACGCCTCGACACGAAGCACGCAATCATGGACAAACTTCAGGCGATGCAGGTCTTTACGCGGGTCGTGGACTGCAACAGCTTTTCCGGCGCGGCCGACGCGCTGCAGATGACACGTTCGTCCGTGACGACGATCGTCCAGAATCTGGAGGCATACCTCAAGGTGCGGCTGCTGAACCGCACCACGCGACGCATCAGCCTGACGCCCGACGGCGCGGCCTATTACGAGCGATGCGCGCGTATTCTCGCCGACGTCGAAGACTCCGAAACCTCGCTTTCGACTGCGGCCCTGCCACGCGGAAAACTAAAAGTCGACATGCCCGGCTCGATAAGCCGGCTCGTCGTCGTGCCCGCGCTAGACGACTTTCACGCGCGCTATCCCGACATCGATCTGATGCTCGGCGTCAGCGACAAACCCGTCGACCTCGTGCAGGAAAGCGTCGATTGCGCGATACGCATGGGGCATCTGCCCGACTCGACGCTGGTCGCGCGGCGTATCGGCACATCGGAGTTCGTCACTGTCGCCAGCCCGGACTATCTGTCGCGATTCGGAGAGCCGACGTCGCTGGTCGAGCTCGACGCTCACGTCGCAGTCAACTATTTCTCGCGCCGCAACGGACGAATCATCGAGATGAACTTCATCGTCGACGGCGAGCCGGTGGAAGTCCGCATGCGTTCGAAACTCGCCGCCAATGATGGCGACGCCTACCTTCAATGCGGACTGCAGGGGCTCGGGCTGATCCAGGTGCCTCACTTCTTTGCTTCGCGCCATCTGCAAACTGGCGCGCTGATCGAAGTGCTGGGCGAATGGCGCCGCGCGCCCCTGCCTGTGTGGGCGGTTTATCCGCACAACCGGCATTTGTCGCCGCAGGTCAGGGCGTTTGTCGATTGGGTGTCCGAGCGGTTCGAAGGCTGTCATCTGCTTCGTAAAAGCCCATCCGTGGCGATGAGCCACGACCATCACGGCATCGCACGATCCCAGGAAACGGCCCTCGTGCATTCATAGCCGGTTCGCGGAGGACTGCGTCGAACGCACGCAATATTGTCGCTCCACAAGCTACAAAGAAACCACTCCCGCCCGCTTTATCCGCCAGATCGCGCAGTCCATACTCGCGGCAACGCTGACAGCCCGCGAACGCAACGGGCTCGCGCAGGAAATCAATTCGACCGCTTCTTCAATGATCCATTTACATTGATAAGGATATCTATCCATGTATACCAACCGAAAACGGATGACCGTCGCGCTCGGTGCTGTTGCCTTCGTTGGCGCTGTCGCCGGGCTTGGCTATCTTCGCGGTCCGCTCAGCGGTCCCGTCGACACCGCCCATGCCGCCGATATGCCGCCAACCGCCGTCGAAGTCGATGTCGCGACGGTCCTGTCCCAGACCATCACGGACTGGCAAAGCTACTCGGGACGGCTCGAAGCCATCGACCGCGTCGACGTGCGCCCGCTCGTACCCGGCACGATCGTCGCCGTGTACTTCAAGGACGGCGCACTGGTGAAAAAAGGCGACCCGTTGTTCACGATCGACCCGCGTCCCTATCAGGCGGAAGTCGATCGCGCGGCGGCGCAACTCGCGGCTGCGAAAGCGCGCGCTGCGTATGCGTCGACGGATGCGGCGCGGGCTGACCACCTGCTCGCCGATAACGCGATCGCAAAACGCGACTACGACGAAAAGCACAACGCGGACCGTGAGGCATCGGCAGCCGTCAATGCGGCTGAAGCCTCGCTCGAATCCGCTCAGGTGAATCTCGGCTACACGAACGTGACAGCACCCGTGACGGGCCGCGTGTCGCGCGCGGAACTGACGGTTGGCAACGTCGTGTCGGCGGGCGCCAACGCTCCGCTGTTGACGACCCTCGTTTCCGTGTCCCCCATCTACGCGTCGTTCGAAGTCGACGAACAAACCTATCTGCAGTACCTCGGCCGCGACCGCAATGCAAAGGTGCCGGTCACGATCGGTCTTGCGAACGAGGAAGGCTATTCGCTCAAAGGCACGATCAGTTCGGTCGACAACCGGCTCGACACGTCGTCGGCGACGATTCGCGTGCGCGCGACCATCGACAACCGCGACGGCACGCTCGTCCCCGGCCTTTACGCGCGCGTGCAAGTAGGCGGCGGCGAAGCGCACCCCGCGATCCTCATCGACGACGCCGCCGTCGCCACCGATCAGGCCAAAAAGTACGTCCTCGTCGTCGACGGCGCGAACAAGGTCCATTACCGCGAGGTCAAGCTCGGGGCGCTGCACGACAACCTGCGCGTCGTCGACTCGGGTCTCAAGGCAGGCGAACGCATCGTCGTCAACGGCTCGATGCGCGCCCGTCCGAACGACACCGTGCAGCCTCACGCCGTCGACATGGTCAACGCAGCACGCCAGCCGGCGTAACAAGACGAGAAGGGACGAGAGACTCATCATGAACATATCAAAGTTTTTCATCGACAGGCCGATTTTCGCGGCCGTGTTGTCGGTGGTGATCCTGCTGGCGGGCGTGATCGCGTTGACGAAATTGCCGACGGCGGAATATCCCGAAGTCGTGCCGCCTTCCGTCGTGGTCCGCGCGCAGTATCCGGGCGCGAACCCGAAAGTGATCGCGGAGACCGTGGCGTCGCCCATCGAGGAACAGATCAACGGCGTCGAGAACATGCTGTACATGCAGTCGCAGGCCAACAGCGACGGCAACATGACGACGACGGTAACGTTCAAGCTCGGCACCGACCCGGACAAGGCGCAGCAACTCGTGCAGAACCGGGTATCGCAGGCGATGCCGCGCTTGCCCGAAGACGTACAGAGGCTAGGCGTGACGACCGTCAAGTCGTCGCCGACGCTCACGATGGGCGTCAATCTCGTCTCGCCGAACGACCGCTACGACCTGACCTATCTGCGCAACTACGCGCTCATCAACATCAAGGACCGCTTCGCGCAGGTGCCGGGCGTCGGCGAAGTCGTGCTATGGGGTTCGGGCGACTATTCGATGCGCGTGTGGCTCGACCCGACCAAGGTGGCACGCCAGAACCTGACGGCGACAGATGTCGTGAAAGCGATTCGCGAGCAGAACGTGCAGGTCGCGGCGGGCATCGTCGGCGGCGCGCCGATGTCGACCAACATTCCGCTGCAGTTGAGCGTGAACGCGCAAGGCCGCCTGAAAACGGAAGACGAGTTCCGCAGGATCATCCTGAAGACGTCACCCGATGGCGCGGTCACGCATCTGGGTGACGTCGCGCGCGTGGAAATGGGCGCGTCCGATTACGCGCTGCGCGCGGGTATCGACGGGAAGAAGGCCGTTCAGATCATCCTGTTCCAGCAGCCCAATGCGAACTCGCTGCAGATCTCGGACGATATCCGCCGGCTCACAGCCGAAATGCAAAAGGACATGCCAGAAGGCGTCAAAGCCGAAATCGTCTACGACCCGACGCAGTTCGTGCGAGAAAGCATCGATGCCGTGGTACACACGCTGTTCGAGGCCATTTTCCTCGTGGTGGTCGTGGTCATCGTGTTTCTGCAAACCTGGCGCGCTTCGCTGATTCCGCTGCTCGCGGTGCCCGTATCGATTGTCGGCACGTTCTCATTGATGCTCGCGTTCGGCTTCACGATCAACGCGTTGTCGCTGTTCGGCATGGTGCTGGCGATCGGCATTGTGGTCGACGATGCGATCGTCGTCGTCGAGAACGTCGAGCGCAATATCGCGGCGGGCCTAACACCGCTCGAAGCATCGTATGAGGCGATGCGGGAAGTGAGCGGACCGATCATCGCGATTGCGCTCACGCTGGTCGCCGTGTTCGTTCCGCTTGCGTTCATGTCGGGGCTCACAGGGCAGTTCTACAAGCAGTTCGCGATGACGATTGCGATTTCGACCGTCATCTCGGCGTTCAACTCGCTCACGCTGTCGCCTGCCCTCTCGGCGCTGCTGCTGAAGGACCATCACGCGCCAAAGGACTGGCTCACGCGCGTCATGGACCGCCTCTTCGGGCCGTTCTTCAACCTGTTCAACAAGCTGTTCAATCGCGGCTCCGATGCGTACGGCAAGGGTGTCGGCGGCATCATCAACCGCAAGCTCGCGATGATGGCCGTGTATGCCGTGCTGCTGGGCGGCACCGTCCTGCTGGGCAGGATCGTGCCCGGCGGCTTCGTCCCCGCGCAGGACAAGGACTATTTCGTGAGCATCCTGCAACTGCCCGCAGGCGCATCGCTCGATCGCACCGAGAAGGTGGTGAACGAAATGGGCGACATCGCGCGCCGGCAGCCGGGCGTCAGGCACACGACGGAATTCCCGGGGCTCTCGGTGACGGGCCTGATGAATTCGTCGAGCAGCGGCCTGGTGTTCTCCGTGACCAATCCTTCCAAGGAGCGCGGCAAAGGCGAAAAGGCGGCCGACATCGTCGGCGGACTGAACACGAAATACGCGGGCATCAAGGACGCGGCCATTGCGACGTTTCCGCCGCCGCCCGTCCAGGGTCTCGGCACGATCGGCGGATTCAAGCTGCAGATCGAAGACCGCGGCGCGCTCGGCTACGAAGCGCTGAACAAGGCCACACAGGCGTTCCTCGCCGCGGCTGCGAAGGCGCCCGAGCTTGGTCCGTCTTTCTCGAGCTATCAGATCAACGTGCCGCAGTTGAATGTCGAACTCGACCGCGAAAAGGCGAAGCAACTCGGCGTCTCCGTGACGGACGTCTTCGACACGATGCAGATCTATCTCGGCTCGCTGTATGTGAACGACTTCAACAAATTCGGCCGTGTGTATCAGGTTCGGGCACAGGCCGACGCGCCGTTCCGCGCGACGGCGGACAGCATCCTGCAACTGAAGACGCGCAACGACAAGGGCGAGATGGTGCCACTGTCATCGCTCGTGAAGGTGACGCCGACTTACGGCCCGGAAATGGTGGTGCGCTACAACGGCTATCTCGCCGCCGACATCAACGGTGGACCCGCGCCGGGCTACTCGTCGGGCCAGGCGATGGCGGCCGTCGAGCGCATCGCCGCGCAGACCTTGCCGCGCGGCATCCGGTTCGAGTGGACGGATCTCACGTATCAGCAGATTTTGACGGGCAATACCGCGTTCTGGGTGTTTCCCATCAGCGTGCTGCTGGTGTTCCTCGTGCTGGCCGCGATGTACGAAAGCCTGACGTTGCCGCTCGCCATTCTGCTGATCGTGCCGATGAGCATTCTGTCCGCGCTGTTCGGCGTGTGGCTCACGCGTGGCGACAACAACATCTTCACGCAGATCGGCTTGATGGTGCTGGTCGGTCTGTCGGCGAAGAACGCGATTCTGATCGTCGAGTTCGCGCGGGAGCTGGAAATTCAGGGCCGTTCCATCGTGCAGGCGGCTATCGAAGCATGCCGCCTGCGTCTGCGTCCGATTCTGATGACGTCGATCGCTTTCATCATGGGTGTGGTGCCGCTCGTCATCTCGACGGGCGCCGGTTCGGAGATGCGTCGCGCGATGGGCATTGCGGTGTTCTTCGGGATGCTGGGCGTCACGTTCTTCGGCCTGCTGCTAACGCCTGTGTTCTACGTGATCCTGCGCAAGCTCTCGGGCGGCAAGCGGCTCAGGGACAAGCACGGCCGCCGTCCGCACATTCATGGTCCGCACGAGCGCGACGGCAACGAACAGGGTGCGACCGGCAGGCCCGCCGCACCTGATGCGAAGGTCCGCGAACCGGCGTTGCAGGATTAAGGAGCCTCATCATGAGAAGCACATTCTGGAAACAGGGTTTTACGGGTTCGCTGCTGCTTGGCGCGCTGCTGGCCGTCGCCGGTTGCTCGCTGGCGCCGACCTACGACGTGCCCGCGACGCCGGGCGTCAGCGGCACGTTCAAGGAAGCGCCGCCCCAACCGCTTGCGGGTGAAGCAGTGGGTGCCTGGAAAACAGCACAGCCTTCCGAGGACATGTCCCGAGGCGAATGGTGGAAAGTATTCGGCGACGCGAAGCTCGATGAACTCGAACAGCAGGCCCTCGACGCCAATCAGAATCTGAAGGCGGCCGCCGCGCGCGTGAAGGAAGCGCGCGCATTGAACCAGGCGGCGCGCGCGGGCCTGTTCCCGACACTCGATGCGGGATTCGGCCCGACGCGGCAACGTGTGTCGGCGGCATCGCTGTTCGAACCCGACGGCACGAACGTGCCGCAGCAAACCTTCTGGCGCGCGCAGGCTAGCGCATCGTACGAGGTTGATCTGTTTGGCCGCGTCGCGTCGAGCGTCGACGCCGCCAAAGCCGATACGCAACAAAGCGAAGCGCTCTATCGTTCGGTGCTGCTGACGCTTCAGGCGGATGTCGCGCAAAACTACTTTGCATTGCGCGAACTGGATGCCGAAGCGCAGGTTTTCGCGCAGGCCGTGTCCCTGCGCGAACAGGCGTTGAAACTCGTGCAGCGTCGATTTGCGGAAGGCGATATCACCGAACTCGATCTGCAACGCGCACAGGCCGAGCTTGCGTCAGCAAAGTCCGATGCGATGACGGTACAGCGCCTTCGCGCGGCTTCCGAACACAGCCTCGCGGTTCTGCTCGGCCAGGCACCGGCAGAATTTTCGATGGCGGCCAATCCACTCGAATCCGTCAACTTGCGGATTCCGCCTGGCCTGCCTTCATCGCTACTGGAGCGCCGTCCGGATATCGCTGCCGCGGAGCGCGGCATGGCGGCCGCCAATGCGCGCATCGGCATTGCGAAGGCAGCATTCTTCCCGTCGCTGACATTGACGGGCACGGGCGGCTTCGAATCGGCGACGCTCGGCGATCTCTTCAAATGGAGCAGCCGCGCGTTTCTGCTGGGTCCGCTGGCGGGCACTGCGCTGAACGTGCCGATCTTTGACGGCGGCCGTCGCAAGGGCAATCTGGCGAATGCGCGCGCCGTCTATGAAGAGGATGTGGCGAAGTATCGCCAGCAGGTTCTCGTCGCGTTTCAGGAAGTCGAGGACAACCTCTCCGACATGCGCATTCTCGAAACCCAAACGCGCACTCAGGACGAGGCCGTCAATGCGTCGCAGCGCGCCGCCGATCTCTCCCGCAAGCAGTATGTGGAAGGCGCTGTGAACTATCTCGACGTGATCGACGCCGAGCGGACTGTTTTGCAAGCGAGACGCGCTGCCGTGCAACTGCAGGGCGTGCAGGCAGCGTCGACGGTCAATCTGATACGCGCGCTCGGCGGTGGATGGGGTGATGTCGTTCCACAGCCGGCCGCGCTGGGTGAAGCGGGGCATCCAACCGCGACGCAAACGACGGTCGCACAAAAGTAAGGCTTCATGGGACAACTGTGAGCAGGCTTTCGCGCCATACGCACCACTCCGAACTGGAACGCGAGGTCGGTGTCGCAAGAGCGCAGACTTGTATGACGCGACAACCTACACACAGTTTGCCACCTGGGCGGCAGCAACGATTCGCTGCCGCCAGCCTCTCTACGGGTGATTGAAGGAGGTGATGTGACTGTCAAGAGCGTTGGCAGCGGGTCTCAGCAAGAACGCCGCCGCGAACGGGACGGGGCCGTTGGGGGCCCGCAGGCAATAACAAGGGTTGGCGGTGTTAGCCGCTTTCTTTTGCCTACTTTTCTTTGCGGCGGCAAAGAAAAGTAGGTGCCGCCCCGCACAGGGGCAACGCTTGAAGCACGTAGGCATAACGCGGATGCCAGCAAAAGCAAAAGACCAATGGCGTCCACGCAGAACAAACCTCAAACATCCGCCAGCCACGCCCCCAAAAAATCCTCAACAAACCCTTTATCGAAGAAATCGAAACACAAGCCCCTAGCGCCCCTCCCCCTGCAACATCTCCGCGAGATGATTAACGACCGCGCGCGTCTTCGCCGCCATCTTCTGCCCTAGCGAGATGATCGCATGCACGGGTGGCCCATCGACATCGGCATTCGGCAACAGATGAACAAGCCTTCCCGCCTTCACGTAAGGAAGCGCCACGCGATCAAGAATCTGCGCAACACCGAAACCGGCCACAGCCGCTTCCACGAGCGCCTGTCCGTCGGCGAGCACCAGCACGGGCTGTGGCGAATACTCCCTGACAGCATCACTATCCTGCAGCGTCCATGCGCGCAACCTTCCTGAAGGTCCACGAAAAACGATCGCATCGTGTGCAGCGAGCGCGCCGATATCGTGAATGTCGCCGCGCCGTTGAAGGTACTCCGGCGACGCATAGAGCCCGAGCCGCAGATCGCACAGCTTGCGCACCGTCAGCTCGCTATCATCGGGCAACGCACCGATACGCACGACGACATCCCATCCTTCGCCGATGGGGTCCGACATCCGGTCGGTAAGCGCCACTTCGAGCGTGATCTTTGGATGCTTGTCGCGCAGTTGAATGAAGCTGGGAAGAAGCAGCCGGCCGAACCCCGCAGGCAGATCGATCTTGACGCGCCCCGCCGGCTCCGAGCGTCTCGACGCGAGCTGCTGCTCCGCTTCGCGTAGACCGTCGAGCGCCTGTTGCGCGGCCTGCAGATAGGTCTCGCCATCTTCGGTGAGGCGGACCGCGCGCGTCGTACGCTGGAACAGCTTCGTGCCGAGGCGCGCTTCGAGCCGCTGCACCGCCTTCCCGACATTCGACTTGCTGCTGCCTATTTCTTCGGCCGCGCGGGTGAAGCTGCCGCTCTGCGCGACCGCAACAAAGACCGCGATCTCATTGATCGGTGCATCTGCGCGTTCGTTCATGTGACGATCGATTGGCGTGGAATCGAGGGGTTCGGCAACTTTAGCAGGTCCGTTGCAATTTCGCGTGAGACAGCCGTGTGGTTCACGCTATGCGTCCACCGTTTCTTTCAACTGCTTTGCTCGCGTCTGCGCGTCGGGATCGTCATTCCGACTGGACGTGCGACTGAGGAAAGCAAACGTCGCCACGGCGGATAGCAGCGTGATGACGATCAGCACATGCAGAAGGCGCGTGAATGCATCCGCGTAACTCATCGAGAGCGCGTGACGGGTGGCTTCCGGAAGAATCGCCGCCGCATGGATCATGTCGCCAGCAACGACGCGTTGTGCCGCTTCCGCGATTCGCGCGGCGACTCCAGCGTCCGTATCCGGCACCACGCGCATCAGGCTCGTGTGCGCCAACGCCGCAAGAATGGCCGTCGCGATGGCGAGCGCAATACCTTCACCCGCCACGCGCGTCGTGCTGAATATGCCTGCTGCCATGCCCGCGCGCTCTTTGGGCACGACGCTGACGGACAGGCCATCCATCAACCCCCACGGCATGCCCGCGCCGATGCCGATCACGAGCATCGGCATCACGAGCGCGGCCTTCGCTCCGCTGAAGTCGACGAGGCTCAGCCAGTAGAGTCCCGCCGCGGCGATCAGAAAGCCGACACCGGACAGCACACCCGCCGATACCCAACGCGTACACGACGCAACGAGAAGCGGCACCATCAGCATCGGCGCCGACAGCGCGATCATCAGCACGCCCGCGTCGATTTCGCTGAGTCCTTCCGCGCCGATGAAGCGCAACGGCAGCATCACGACGAGCACGATATAGCAGTAGCACGTCCCCACCGGCAAGATCTGCACGCCGACGAATCGCGGATAGCGAAACAGACTCAGTTCCAGCATCGGCCGCTTCACGCTGGTCTCGATCACGATGAAGGCAACGAGGAAAACGGCGGAAGCGATCAGCAGCAGGACGACGGGCGCGCTGCCCCATCCGCTCGCCGGCGCCTGGATGACACCGAACGTGAACAGAACGAGCGTCGCCGTGAAGGTGATCGTGCCGGGATAGTCGAGGCCCGTCGCGCCCGGATCGCGCGTCTCGCGCATGCGCGGCACGCCGAACATGAACGCAAGCGTGCCGATCGCTGCGATGACCATGAAAATCGAACGCCAGCCGAAATGCTCGATCAGCACACCCGCCATCAACGGCCCGAAAGCGAGGCCGATACCGAAGCTCGTGCCAAGAAAGCTGAACGCGCGGGTGCGCGCATGTCCATCGAACTCCTGAGCAAGCGAAGCAGCGCCGCTCGACAGCGACGCGGCGGCGACCACGCCCTGTGCGCCACGCAAGATGTCGAGCCATAACACCGACGGCACGAAGCTCATCGCCACCGACGTCAGCACGAAACCGCCAAGTCCGACAACGAACAGCTTCTTTCGACCGAACTGGTCCGCGAGTGCGCCCGCCGCCATCAGCAAGCTGCCGAACGTCAACATGAACGCATTCGTGATCCAGGTCAGCGACGTGGCCGTGCCACCAAGATCGCGACCGATTGCGGGAGTCGCGACAGCGCCCCCGGAGAAAGACAGGGGCAAGACTAACGCGGCGAGGCAGACGGCGGCCAGAATCAGCAGCTTGTTGCCCTCCGCGCCGTTAGACGAGGGAGTGCGCATGATCGGGAAAGAGGTAATGACAGGAGAGGTGCCGGTGATGCAACGCTGCATCACGACTGATAGACAGGGGCCCGATTATGCAGCCCGATACTCACTCGATAAACAGCCGCGCGGTATTCAGTGCGTCTCCCACGACGCGACAATCGAAACACGTTGCACCCACACAGAACCGCGTGACGTCCGCATGCCCCTGCCGGATTGTCGCTTGCGAAGCGACTCAGCGACTCTCCTTGCCCCGTTTATCGCGCAACCGAAACTGCCCATACTTCGCTGCAACGGTGCCGACGACGGCGCCCCAACGAAACCCGACCCTGACCGGTCCGCGCTAAAAGGAATGTCGATCATGAAGCTCTACATCGCCAAAGCAACCTGCTCACTCGCCGTCCAGCTTGTCGCCAACGAACTCGGCCTCGCGCCGGAACTCGTGCATTTCGACGTGTTCGGCAAGTCGACGTCGAATGGCTCGGCGTTCGCCGATGTCAACGCGCTGCTGTATGTGCCCGCGCTCGAACTCGACAACGAAAGTCAGGACATCCTGACGGAAACGGTCGTGATCGCGTCGTACCTGGCGGACCAGCATCCCGGCTCCGATCTGATTCCGCAACGCGGGACGATCGAGCGCGTGCGCATGGATCAACTGCTGACTTTCGTCGCCACCGAGATCGCGCAAAAACACATTCCGCTGATGCGCAAACTGATGACGCCGGAAGGCATCGAATTCCATACGAACAAGCTGCTGTCGGCCTACGCCGCGCTCGACAAGCGTCTCGCCGATGGACGCCCGTATCTGACGGGCGAGCAGTTCACCGTCGCCGACGCCTACGTGTGGGCAACAATGTGGCATGAGCGTTCGGGTGTGAAGCTCGACCATCTGACGAACCTGATGGCCTACGTGGCGCGCGTCGAAGCTCGCCCGTCTGCGCAGAAGGCGCTCAGCGACGAAGCGGCCGTCGTTGCACGTCATGAAGAACGACTCGCGGCGTAACAGCCGTTGCGTATTGCGCGATCAAATGCGCAACAAGCCACGCGGCCCGGAAGTTTTGCTTCCTGGGCCGCGTGGCGTCACTTCGATAGCGGTGTGAAGTCAATCTCACGCAGCCTGCGTGCCGTCGCTCAGCGTCTTCAGGTCGGTCACCGTGTACGACATCGACAGCCGATAACCCGCGCCGACGCGCACAGGCGCGAGATCGGAAATCTCTTCACCCTCGGCGACGGGCAAGCTCAGTTGCCCCTCGCCTGCCCACACGTCGGCCATGCGGGGGTCGTCCATGATCGACATCACGAGTTCGTGGACGGCGGGCGTCTCATGCTGCCCGGCAGCCAGTCTCGGGAAGTGACGCAGATTGACGATCGGTCGTCCGGCGAGACTGACCGCTGAAGGATCGTCCACCTTGCCCGTCAACTTGACCTCTGCACGCGCAATGCGCTGGCCCGCCGCCGATGCCGTTGCCGCAAAGCGCGCGCCCGGCGCTACCTGCGCAGCAGCGAGGCTGGGTGCCGCGAACGTGCGCGTCTGGTACACGGCGCCGAGGCGCTTCGGAAAGCCCTGAATCAGGCCGCGCATCATCGCCGAGTCGTTGTCCACGAAAATGTACGGGCAGTATGCGACTGGCTGGCCTTCATACAACGCATCGACGAGCAGGAAGAACTCGCGGTACTGATAGCGCGCCGGGTCCAGCAGTTCATCGTTTTGGCCCGTGAACTGCCAGTCGACGAACAGCGCCGTTGCGTGACCCGGCGACGACGGATCGACGCTCAGACCCGCCGGCAACGTCGCAGCCACAGCGGCGGGATCGGCCCAGAACTCGACGATCAGAAAGTCGCCCGAATAGTGCCACGGCGGCGGCGGCGCAATGCTCGACAGACCACGGGGCGACAGAGGAACGGCGTATTGCTTCGACATGATGTTCTCCAGAATCAGATTTGAGTAAGGCGGATGGCGATGTTTCAGGCGGCAGTGCCGGCGGCTGTCGAGCCGTCCGCTGCCAAAGCTGCGCTTCGTCCGGCGAGTCCGTTTCCTGCCGACCAGTTCTCGCCCGCCACCTCGACGAGGTTGATGAACACATCGGCGGGTTTGACGCCCGGGTTCTTTTCGAGCCGCGCAACGAGGTCCTGATAGAAGCGTTGCTTGTCGTCGGCTGAACGGCCCGCTGTCAGCGTGATCTGGATCAGCAGCACGTCGGACGAGCGCGTGAACGGGAAAGTCGTGTTGACGTGAAAGTTCGCATCCTCGTGTTCGCTGACGGTCATGAAGAACGTCTCCGGATGCACGCCAAGCGACGTGTGAAGCGTTTCGTGGATACCTTCGAGAACGGCAGTGCGGTACGCAGCGGGTTTGCCGCTGCGCATCGAGACATGGGTCATTGGCATTTGAAGCTCCTGAAGTGCGTTTGCTTGAGATGAATCTTAGGGTTGCACTTCGATAACAACAATTCATCACTAAGTATTTCTGTGATGAATTTCACCAATGATTGAAAACACGCTTTCTTGCTTCGTCCTGCTTTGTGGACGCAGTATTGCGCTGAATCTGCGAAAAACCAGGCACTCGTCTATGATTTAAATTCGCGATGACTGGAGCCGCTAACATGAGAACCGATTATCAATCTCCGACGCGGCGCCTCGACCTCGACGACGTTCAGGCATTCGTGCTGGTCGCCGACCTCAGCAGTTTCACGCGCGCCGCCGAAGTGCTCGACATCACGCAATCGTCGATCAGCCTGAAGATGAAGCGGCTCGAAGAACGGCTGGGGCGCCGCCTTCTCGAACGCACGCCGCGGCGCGTACAGTTGCTGCCCGAGGGCGCGGCATTCCTCGCGGCCGCGCGGGAGTTGCTGAGCGCGCACGACCGCGCGCTGAATCCGACAGTGCAGGCGCAACGCAGCCTGCGCCTGGGCATCATCGACCACACCGCCGCGGACGGGTTGATACCGTTGATCGCCCGCATTTCCGCGCAGGACCCTACGTTGCGGGTCGAAGTGAAGATCGGCGCGTCCAGCGAAATGCTCGCCGGTTACGACTCCGGCGAACTCGATGCCGTCTTCGCGCGACGCGACGCCACGCGAAGGGACGCGGAAAAACTGTTCGTCGAACACTGTGGATGGTTTGCCTCGCCACAATGGATGCACAGTCCCGGCGAGCCGTTGCGGATCGCGTCGCTGTCCGCCCCTTGCGGCGTGCGCGCGAACGCGCTGAAGGCGCTCGATGAAGCAGGCATCAAGTGGACTGAGGTATTTGTCGGTGGCGGCATCGGCACGGTGGGCGCCGCCGTGATGGCAGGTCTTGCAGTCGCGCCCATGACGCGGCGCGGATGCCCGCCGCGAGCCGTCGATGTCGGCAGCCGGCTCGGCTTGCCGCCGCTCGCGCCGATCGAAATCGCCGTCTATACGCGCGTGCGAGACGCCGGCATGAGAGAAACGATCCGCAGCCTGGGCGTCGCGTTGCGTACGACGAACGCGTCGGCTTGACGCGGCCGCTTAGTGACCTGCTTAGTGCCCCGCCTACTTCGATGCAGTGCGCCCGTCCTTGTCCACGCCGTCAGCCTGAGGACCATGCGCGGCGCAGGCTTCAAGCGCGACGACGGCTTTTCTCGCCACAGCCATCGTTTCGTCACACACGGCGCGTCGCACTGACTTCGGACAACCGCCGTTTGCGGCGATCTCATCGAGTGCGCCCTTGGCCTTCTTGAGCGCGGCCTCCGGAGAACCCGTATCCGCGATCAGCTTCGCGATGTTGAACACGCTACCCGACGGCAGAATCACGAAGTCGGGACAGGTGGACCCGGCGTAGGCTGGCGTCGCGAGCAGCAGCGCGAATGCCGCGGGAACAAGCCTGGGAACAAGCGCGGGAACACGCCCAATGGAGCGAGAGTTGATCGTCATGACGGGCGACCTCTGAATGGACATCGACGCTGTCGTCGGTTGAATCCGCGAGTCCGGGTCACCCTTTTTTGATCGTTGACTGGCAGCGCCACCCAGATCGCATTTGCATCAAACGTTATAGCTGCGGATCCTTAACGATGGCTTACGCCCGCTGCACTTTTAGCTTTCCGTTTCGTCTGTCGTATTGGTTGACGCGTCCGTCAAAAGTGCGGGTGACATTCGAACGTGAGTTGCGCCTCGTGGGTCTCGAGCGCCCGCACGCCTTTGGACGACTCCGACACGACGCTCGGCACCTCGCCTCGTTGCGCGCAAAAGTTGCTTGCGCTCTGCATGACTGCCTTGTGAGACCTCGCCCACGCCGCGCTGCCGCCCGCCGCCGATGCGTGTAGCGTGTATCGCCCCGCATCGCCCGTCTCGACGACGGGACCGGAACTCGCGCACGCCTGCATGAGCAAGGGCACGAGCGCGAAAATTGCCGCGCGCACGGCCCGTCTTCGCGCCACGACTGCCACGCGTTCTCTGATCAGATTAGTCAGACCTGAGAGGACTTGATTGACTTCAGATGTATTCACGACAACCTCTAAGCTGAACGCTCGCACCTGCACGATGCGGTGCGCGACCATCGCGAAGTATGAATTGGCCCCGTCTCGCGATCAGCTATCGAAGTTGCAACACAGTGTTCGCCCGGTGCAACCCTCCGCCATTCAGGCTTGACGTTTGATCAAAACGTTGCTCAGAGCGCTTCCTGACACAAGGACATCATCCGTTGCACCATCGTGCTCGCTTCGTTCAGTTCCATCTCGCTCGTAAAGAGCGCATTGACACTGGACAGACGCACGGCGATGCCCGCGTCAAGCAGATCCTTGCTCGCGATCTTCAACGCGAACTGCCCGATCCGGACCCGGTCGAGCCAGTCCATCTTCACCTCGTTTTTCGCGAGCCAGCGGCGGCAGCATTCGACGACATGATCGACGCGCCACTCCTGCGTCAACGCGTACGACGCTGCCGCGGTGGCCACGAGGTAGCAAAGCAGTTCTGGACGCGCGCTACCCGCGTCATTGAATTCGGGTTTTAGCATGGGTTGTGGACCTCAATTCTGTTCGGCCTGTCTTCAATACGTATGTGCTGTAGCACTGAAAACAACCTGCGCACATGGCAGACGGGGCGACTCGAATGAGCGCCCCGTCGCACCCGGTTCAGCGTGCGTAGCCGAAAGTCTACCCCTTTTCGCGCCCCCGCCGATTTACGAACGTCCTCCTTTTGCGCCAACACAAAACAGACCGCGCGGTCAGCGCAGCGCCTGTCGTATGCCAAGCGCGACGATCACCGCACCGCACGCACGGTCGATCCATTTCTGCGCGCGGCGATACGCGCCCGAGACAGCCTCATGCGACAGAAACAACGCGACGCCGCCGTACCAGCACGACGCCACCATGCCCACGGTCGCGAGCATCGCGACGAAGGTCGGTGCGGACACATGCGCAGGCGCCGCCGTTGAAAACACAGCCGCGTAGAACGCGATCGATTTCGGATTGGCAATGTTGGTCGCGACACCTTGCATGAACGCAGAGCCAAAGCTCGACGACGCCGAAGGTTTTTGCACCGCCATCGGACGCGTTCCCGCCGACATGATGAGGCGCAGGCCGAACCAGATCAGATAGCCCGCGCCAGCGAGCTTCACGCCAATGGCGATCCACGGAAAGATCGCAAATACGACGCCGACGCCGAGAATCGCACAGGTGGCCCAGAAGAGATTGACCACCACGATCCCGGCGACAAGCGCAAATGCATCAGGACGTGTTGCCGACACCGACTTGTGCGCGACAGCGACGAAGTTCGGCCCCGGTATCACGACACCGACGATATAAACAGAGAACACTGCCGCCACGGCGGAGAAATCGATCATAGAGCCTCGATGGATATCGACTTAAAGTTGCGAGTCCGGAGAGAGCGCCACTATGCCACAACGTAATCCGCGACGCGGCTGATCTGCATTTCACTGCGAAAGTCCGTTGTAAATCGCATTGCATTTGAATAACAAAGTAGAAATAGTTGCTTCGTGTTTAGTGTTCTCCCTAATAGCATCGGGTTCCTTATTAATCCAGTGACTTCAATAAAAAGGGAATCCAATGAAGCGTGTTGTTCTGGCCAGCGCCGCAAGTCTTGTCGCTGCATCGCCCGCACTCGTGCATGCGCAGAGTGCCGTCACGTTGTATGGACTGGTCGACGCGGGCATCACCTATACCAACAACCAGAAAGGCGCGAGCAACATCCAGCAGACAAGCGGCAAGCTCAACGGCAGCCGCTGGGGCTTGCGCGGCGTCGAAGATCTCGGTGACGGACTGAAGACGGTCTTCACGCTGGAAAGCGGCTTCCGTCCGAACGACGGCACGGCGGGACAAGGCGGACGTCTGTTTGGCCGCCAGGCTTTCGTGGGCGTGCAGAAGACGGGCATCGGCACGGTAACCGTTGGCCGCCAATACGAGCCTGTGACCGATCTCGTCTCGCAGTATGCGGGCCCGGGATTCTGGTCGCCGTCGACGCACATCGGCGACAACGACAATCTGAACCAGACCTTTCGCGTGAACAACGCAGTCAAGTTCCGCAGCGACACGATTGCGGGCTTCACCGTCGATGGCCTCTACGCATTCAGCAACCAGGCGAACAGCAGCAACGGCACGGGCTTCAGCAACAACCGCGCATGGGGCGTGGCGGCGAACTACACGAACGGTCCGTTTTCGATCGGCGGCGGCTATAACGTATTGAATCATCCGAACGCCGCATCGAACACGGGTGGCGCGATCGGCGGCGCATCGACCACATCGGGCGACGACTACAGCGGCGCGTTCTTCTATGGATTGAATGGCGGCGTCGTGCGTCAGCAGATTGCGGCAGCGGGCACCAGCTACGCGCTCGGCGCAGCGACGTTCGGCTTCGCGTGGAGCCACACGCAGCTCGACTACAGCGATGGCTCGTCGCGCAAGTTCAACAACTACGATCTGAACGCGCGCTATCTGTTCACGCCCTCGCTGACGTTGATCGGCGTGTACACGTACACGGATGGACGCGCGAGCAATCTGCCCGGCACCAACGGCGCGAACCTGAAGCCGCGCTGGCATCAGTTCACACTTGGCGTCGATTACGCGCTGTCCAAGCGCACCGACCTTTACCTGTCTGCGGCTTATCAACTCGCGGCGGGCGATGCATCGACGCGTGTCGGCACGGGTTATCAGAAGATTGCGGCTATTGCCGACGCGGGCACGGCTTCATCGACGAATCGTCAGGTCGCGGTGTTCTCGGGTGTGCGCGTGAAGTTCTAATAGTTCTGGTATGGATTCGAGTGCGTCACCCGTTATGGGTGACGCAAGTACTCGCGGCAACTCACTGCGTCACCGTTTCGCGCGCATAGCGCGAAACAGGCTGCGTCAGACCAAGGTTCTCGCGCAGCGTGTACCCTTCGTACTCGCTGCGGAACAGCCCACGTCGCCGCAGTTCCGGCAGCACGAGCCGGATGAAATCGTCGAGACTGTTGGGCAGCAGCGCGGGCATCACGTTGTAGCCGTCCGCGCCGTGGTTGACGAAGCGCTCTTCGAGCGCATCGACGATCTGCTCCGGCGTGCCGACCAGTTGCCAGTGTCCACGCGCGCCCGCGATGCGCAGATACAGTTCGCGGATCGTGAGGTTCTCGCGCCGCGCGAGTTCGAGCGCCAGCAACTGGCGGCTCTTGCTTGCGTTGGTTTCCGGCAGTTCCGGGATCGGACCGTCGAGCGGATAACCGGACAGATCGAAGCCACCCGTCACCGTCGAGACGAGCGCGAGCCCCACGGCGGGATCGATCAGTGCCTGAAGCGCGTCGAACTTTTCGCGTGCCTCGCTTTCGGTCGCGCCGACAATCGGCATCACGCCCGGCATGATCTTGAGATCGTCCCACTCGCGGCCATACGCCGCCATCCGGCCTTTGACGTCCGCATAGAACGCGACGGCATCGTCGAGCGTCTGCTGCGCGGTGAAGATCACTTCCGCCGTGCGCGCGGCCAGCGCCTTGCCCGCCTCGGACGAACCCGCTTGCACGACGACGGGCCTGCCCTGCGGCGACCGCTCGACGTTCAGCGGCCCGCGCACATTGAAGAACTCGCCGCGATGGTCAAGTACATGACGCTTCGATGGATCGAAGTAGCGCCCCGATGCCTTGTCGCGCACAAACGCGTCTTCGTCCCAGCTGTCCCACAGACCCTCGACGACCTCGGCGAATTCAACCGCGCGCTCATAACGCCGCGCATGCGCGAGATGCTCGTCGAAGTTGAAGTTCTTCGCCTCGTGCGCGCTCGACGACGTGACCAGATTCCACCCCGCGCGCCCGCCACTGATGTGATCGAGTGACGCAAACTTGCGCGCGATGTGATACGGCTCGTTGAATGTCGTCGATGCCGTGCCGACCAGGCCGATCCGTTCCGTGACGGCCGCGAGCGCCGACAACAGCGTGAGCGGCTCGAACTGTGCGACATAGCTGTGCGCGGTGCGGCTGAGAAAATCGACATTGTCGCCGCGCGTGCCCGCGCCGTCCGCGAGAAAGACCAGGTCGAATTTCGCGGCCTCCGCGGCCTGCGCAAGCTGCACGTAGTGCCGGAAATTGCGCCCAGCGTCGACCCGCGAGTCGGGATGCCGCCATGCGGCAATGTGATGTCCCGTCGGATAGAGAAAAGCGCCGAGGCGCAGATGCCCCTTACGTGTACTCATGACTGGAGAGAATGGGAGTGGACTCAGGCACTCTTGCGCCATAGCTGCGCATTGTCGGGACGCGCGAGCCCAAGGTGCTCGCGCAGCGTCGCGCCTTCGTAGTCGGTGCGAAAAATGCCGCGCTTCTGCAGGATTGGCACGACGCCGTCCACGAAGTCCTGCAGACCGCTCGGCAACGCATCGGGCATCAGATTGAAGCCGTCCGCTGCGCCGCCGTTGAACCAGTGCTCGATATCGTCGGCGATCTGCTCGGGCGTGCCGACGACCACGCGATGCCCCGTTCCGCCCGCCAGCGAGCGGATCAGTTCGCGCACCGTATAGCCGTGACGGCGGCCCTGCGCGATGGTCGCGTGAAAGAACGTGTGGTTGCCGTTGCCGCCACCGGGCAGCGCGAGATCGTCGGGCAACGGCTGGTCGAGCTTCAGACGCTCCGCGTCGATGCCCAGCGTACCTGCCAGACGGTTCAGGCTGTAGCGCCAGGGAATCTGATCGACCAGTTCGTCTCGCCGGCGCAGCGCGTCCGCCTCGGTCGCGCCGATGATGGTCGTGAGACCGGCAAGCACCTTCACGCCGGGGCGCCCGTAGGCCGCCGCGCGCGTGTTGAGGTCGCGCCGGTAGGCCACCGATTCCTCGAACGACTGGGACGCGGAAAACACCGCTTCCGCGTGGCGCGCGGCGAGATCGCGGCCATCGGGCGAACCGCCCGCCTGCACCACCACGGGATGCCCTTGCGGCGAGCGCGGCAGGTTCAGCGGACCTTGCACATCGAAGTGCCGGCCGCGATGCGCGACGGGATGCACTTTCGAAACATCGACGAAACGGCCGCCCGTCTTGTCACCGACGAAGGCATCGTCTTCCCAGCTGTCCCACAGCGCTTTCACGAGTTCGGTGAACTCGGCGGCGCGCTCGTAACGCTGCGCATGGTCCGGCACGGCATCCCGGCCGAAGTTGCGCGCGGACGGCAGATCGGCCGTCGTCACGACGTTCCATCCCGCGCGTCCGTTGCTCACGTGGTCCAGCGTCGCGAAACGCCGTGCGATGTTGTAAGGCTCGTTATAGCTCGTCGATGCCGTGCCGATCACGCCGATGCGTGTCGTCGCGGCGGCGATGCTCGCGAGCAGCACGGTCGGCTCCAGCGCGGTGATGGGGCGGAAATCGATCTGGTCGACGATCGCGGCGTTATCCGCGAGAAAGACAGCATCGAGCTTGCCCGCTTCGGCGATCTGCGCGACGCGCACATAGTGATTGACGTCGACGAATGCGCGCGGGTCCGCGTCGGCTAACCGCCACGCGGAAGGCACAAAGCCCGAGTGCAGGATGTTGACGTTCAGATGCAGGCGGCGCGGCGTGGCCGGTGCCGTGATACGGCTCATCGAAATTCTCCGCTGTGTCGGGTGCGCTTGCACGCGCACTCATGATGCTTTCACTGATGCGTCAATGCACTTTCGGAAAGTCGTGGCGCTCGGCGAGCAGGTCGAGGATGCGGCGCGTGTCGGTGACGAAGCGGCGCTCGCCCAGCGTCTGCGCATCGGAGGGCGCGGGCTGCTCGTCACCCAGCACGAGCACGGGCAAGCCTTGATGCGCTTCGTCGAGCACTTCGACGACAGCCTGGCGCGGACGCTCGAACGGCACGCGCCGCACGTCCAGCCCTGCAACGCGCGCCGGGTCGCTGGCGAGTAGCCCTTCGATGGGCGCGCCGTCGGGACAGATGAAACGTTCGCCCGGATAGCGGGGATCGGTAAATCCGGGTTCGAGCAACAGAAGAAGATCACGGCTCATCGCGCGAGGCACCTGTGGGAATGTATCGTTGGTATTGTCGAATGCGGCGCTTGCGCGCCGCCACGAAGAAATCGGCACATCGATATGCCGTTGCACGCTATGCGCGCTTGCGCGAGCGAATCGCCCTAGAAAACACGGCCTTCCGTCAGATGCGTCGTCACGCCGTTCAGTTCGTAATCGCCGATCACGCGCGCTTTGTGCAATAGCGGGTTGTGGCTGAAGATGGTGCGCAGATTCCGCCAGTGACGATCGAAGTTATGCACGCGCGATGTCGCCGACGCACCGCCCGCTTCGAACATGCGCTCGGCCGCATACAGCGCGAGCTTGCTGACGATCAGTTGCGTTCGCGCCGTCGCGAGCGCGCCTTCGAGCACGCGTGCCTCCGCATCGGGCTCGCCATTGCGGATCGCCCGCGAAGAGCGCTCCAGCGCGCGCGCGTTGTCGCGCACCAGCACGTCGATCGTATGGCTGTGTGCCGTCAGATCGCCGATCACCTGCTGGATGAACGCGTCTTCGCGCGCCGATGGCGCGGGACTGTGCAGCGCGGGACGGCCATGCCGCAGCACATAGCCCTTGGCATCGGCGACCACGTTGCGCACGATCCCGGCGCCCACTGCGACGAGATGCAACTGCCGCAGCGCGCCGCCGTGACGGCCGGCCAAGGTCGTCTGCACGCGCGGCGTCACCTCGTCTGCGAGCACCAGCAGGTTGTCGAATTCGAGGCTGCCGCTTGCCGTCATCCGTTGGCCCATGCCGTCCCAGTCGTCGAGCACGCGAAATCCTTCGCGTTTGACAGGCACGATAGCGACCACAGGATTGCCGTTCTCATCCTGCAGGTTCAGCCGTGCGAAGTCGGAGAACGCCGTGCCCGTCGCGTAGTACTTGCGGCCGCTCAAACGGTAGTGCTCGCCGTCGCGGCGAAGTTGCGTCGTGATCTCGCCGGGACGGGACGTGCCCAGCTCCGTCGAAGCGCCGCCGAAAATCGCGCCCTCGACGACGCGCTCGATCTGTAACGCGTTGAACGCCGTGCGCGGCTGTAGCAGCAACGCCTCGGTCTGGTCGAAATGAATGCGCAGCGCGTGCGCGAGGTTGCTTTCCCCGGCAGCGAGCGTCGCGATCACATCGAACACGTCTTCGAGCGAGCCGCCCAGGCCGCCCCATTCGACAGGCAAGCGCAAACGCCCGAGCCCCGATTGCCGGAACAGCGCGAAGCCGTCGTACGGCAACTCGCGCCGCGCCTCGCGCGACGCAGTGCCTTCGCCGATGGCTTTCGCGAGCGCGGGCAAGCCGGCGAGCGTCGTCTGAAGGCGTGCTCTTGCGGCACGATCCGTGAGGTCTTGAGCGGGCATTCGTGGTTCCTTGTACTGGACATGCGGACCGGCATGAGCATGCCGGGCGTCGACGTTTCGTCGACGAATAAGCGTGCCAGTATAGGGACGCGTTGTTTCTCGGTTAACGACCGATTTTCACTTTCGTTATTCGCGTGAGTGCAATGAAGAGATGTTCACGTTCTCCGTCAATACCGCGCACGCCGCCGACGATCCAGCAGCAAAAGCGCAGCAAACGCTGCGCATCGGATTCGTGCCGGGTCCGATCAGGACGTGAGTTCCCGAACCGTCTGCTCCGTCGTCAACAGCGCGTGCGCGAGATAACGGAAGTTGATGATCGCGGCCAGATAACCATCGCCGTCCGGCAATCGCGGACCTGCCGTAGCGTCGCGTACCACGGCAACTTCGAACCCTTGTTCGATCAACTCGCGCAAGTGCGATTCGATGCAAAGATTCGCCGCCATGCCGGCGAGAATGATCTGCGACACGCCCTTCTTGCGAAGTTGCAACGCCAGGTCGTTCGTCTCCGGCCCATACACCTTATGCGGCGACGCGATGATGGTTTTGCCGTCCAGAATGTACGGCTTGTACTCGTCAAGAAAGTCCGCGCCCGATCCCTCGAAATCCTCAAGCGTGTTCGGCCCTTTGCGATCGAACATGCAGATGTTGTGCATCACCTTTTCCAGCGGACCGCCAAAATGCCACTCGTGGTCGCACGGATAGTAATAGTGCGGCGAAACCGCCACGGTGAGGCCCACCTGCTTCGCCGTCTTGAACAGCTGCCCCAGATTCGCGACCGTATTGTTCTCGGTGATGCTCGGCCCGAACACCGACCAGCTCGCCCCTGACGGACTCAGGAAATCATTCTGCGGATCGATTACCACCAGTGCCGCCCTCGCGGGGTCCAGTTTGAAGCCCGTCTGCGGCAATGCCGGATTGGCAGGATCGGCGTATGGGTTTGCGTTCTCTTGCGCTGCCTGGTTCGCGTTACTCATAAAACCCTCCATATAAAGGTCACTACATAGGAAAACCGCAACCGCGCAAAATGTGGACGCACGCCAAACATAGATGACCGGTCGCTTTATAAAAACCGCAAAAAAACTCAGCGAAGCAGCCGAGGTAATACGACCTTCTCGAAACGTTCGTATGCGTTGCCGCTCTGTTCGATCTTGCCGCGCATGGCTGCGCCTTCGTACGCCTCGATCACGATCGCCGCGAGCTCGTCCGCGCTCTGCTTGCGGTCCAGCTCATTGCGCTCCTGCGCCTCGCGCAAGCACGCTGCCAGCGCCTCTTGCCAGCGCGCGAGCAAGGCCAGAAGTTTCGAGCGTGCCTCGTCGCTGGCGTTCGACAGTTCCAGCGACAGGTTGCCAATCAGACAACCCAGCGCGAAGTCACTCTTGCTGTGATCGTCCGTCAATGCGCGGAAGAATTTCGCAATGCGCGCGAGCGGCCTGATTCGCGCGTCGTACAGAATCGGACCATGGCGGTCTTCGATTGACTGCCAGTAGTCTTCGAGAATTTCGGCCGCAAACATTTCCTTGCTTTCGAAGTAGTTATAGAACGAGCCCTTCGGCACGCCCGCGGCCGTCGTGATGTCCTGCACGCCGCAGCCATTGAAACCACGGTCGTGAACCACATCACGCCCCACCGACAGCAGACGCGAACGCACTTGAGGATTGGCAGGACGTGGCAACTTCGTGATCTCCGTTGAGTCGATGTATAACAAGATAACTGGTCATCTATTTATTGTCAACCTCGTCTACCCCGACACATACTCGAATCCCGTCACGTTCAGCTACTCCGTCGGCCAATGCAATTGGACAGCCTGCATGTCGGAGATAGTGAGCGCAACGGGAGCCTGTTGCGTGCTGCAGAACCAATTCAGCCAGAGCCTCCGGTGGCATCATTACGAATGCTGGAAGAGCGAAATCTTCTTCGCCTTGATCATGGACCTGACTTTCGACACAAATGGAGTCTGCGGATCTTTCGTGCATGCTTCGGCCACGGTCTCCGCTACGGGATGCGCTGTATCGACGACCATCGTGTCCGTCTCCTTGATACCGAGCTTGTCGACTCCGGCGACCCAGTAAACGAGAGCCGGCCGATACACCTCATCGACGGAGACATAATCGGCGCAGGTCATTTTCGCGGGGGACACCGTCTTTTCCTGCGCGCTAGCCGCTTGAGCGGCAACCAGACAGACCAGGACCATCAGGATTTTCGAGGGCTTCATAAGACACTCCATGAACTGAGAAAACGAGAATCGTCGCAAGCGTTGCGACTACGGGGGCGATTAACCGGCGTGTGTCAGCCGGTATGACTGTGCATCGTAAAGACGCTGAATTAGCTCTGCATTAGTCCATCGCGAAGACCTTTTTGCTTTGCTATTGCACGTCTCCCGTGTTCGCGATTGAGCATGTCCATCTCCTCAAGCTGACGGCATGCCCTGATTGCATCAACGGGCGCCAAGGCGCTCGCTCATCGGCCGATGCGCACGGAGCGGCGGCTTTTCAATGGTGGTACGCGGCTGAACGAACAGCACCCTTTCGATCGCGACTCTGTCCACCTTACCCTGTTCAGTGAGCGGTATCGCGCCAGCCTCCGACAACCTGACCGCGTTTGCCACCAGATCGCCGAACGCCGCGTTCAGTGTACGCGTGCATCGCGCAACATCCACTCGCTGTCCGGCCCAAGGCTCGACGACCGCATTCCATGCATGCTCGCCGTCCTGGGTATTCGCCGCGAATGCAACGGCATACCGCACGTCGGGCAGCCGGCAGAGAACATCTTCGATATGCACGGGACCGATGGTGCGCTGATCGGTTTCCGCAACGTCGGATGAACGGCCGATCACATGAAGATAGCCGCCATCGTCGATCAAGCCGATATCGCCCGTCAGGCACCAGCCGTCCTTGAACTTCTGCGCGCTTTCGGAGGCCTGATTCCGGTATCCGTGCGCCACGGCAGCGGACCGGACCTCGATGCTGCCAGCGTGCCCGTTGGCCGCGAGCGACCCGTCGACGCAGCGCAAACGCACCTCGACGCCAGGCCGGATGCGCCCGGCGCTATCCAGACGCGCCGGGTTTGTCGCATAGTCGGGTGGCGGCAGTACGCTGACGAGTCCCGCTTCGCTTGCGCCATACATATGCGCGAGCACGGGGCCGAGACGCCTCGCCGCGCGTTGCCGCAGGGCCGCGGGCGCCGAGCCGCCGACATGCGCAATACAGCGCAGCGACGACAGATCGCGACGGCTGACGTCCGGGTGATCCATCATCTCGAAGAGTTGAGGCTCGACGAGAAAGAGATCCGTGATGCGTTCAGACTCGATCATCGCGAGCGTTGCCGGCGCACGGTACTCCCGTTCGAGCACGACACTCCCGCCGCCGATCAACGTCGTATCGACCAGCACTTGCGACAGATACGCGAGCGGTCCATTGATGAGCTGACGCCGCTTCGCGTCGCGCGCCGATACCACCATTGCGGAATACGCGGCAAACGAGCGGCGACTCGCTTTCGGCACGCCCGTCGTGCCGCCTGACGAAACGATCACCGCGAGCTCGTGCGGCATGGCACGGCTTTCGAGCGGTTGATCCGACTGCACGCTGGCGAACCTGTCGAGATGCACCCATGGGCCCTCGTAGCCGACGGACACGATGCGCTGATCGACAGCATCGCGAACCAGATGGGCGGTCTCCTGAAACACGACGAGAAGCGTCGGCCTGATTCGCGCGAGCAAGGTCGCGCGGCTTTCGGCACTCGCCAGCGCCGGCAGGAACATGGTGGCCGCGCCGAGCAGATTCGCCGCATAGCGAACGGCCAGCGCATCGGGGCGATTCGGCGCATAGAGCGCGACCACCGCGTCCCGGCCGATGCCGAGTGCGTCGAGCGCCCGCGCATAGCGGAAAATTGCGCTGCGCAACTCGCCTCTCGTGACGTCTTTTCCCTGATAGCGGATGACGGGTTGATAGGCGCGCGTTTTCAGTTCGCTCAGTAATGCATCGACATACGGGCGATAGATCGTTTCTGCATTGGCTTCCATGTCGTTCTCCTGAGATGACGTCCCGGAACCGGGCTCTGTTGAGAACATGTTGCCGTTGCAGAGTGAGACAGGAATTAGCGAACCGGGAAGACGGATGCGACGCGGCGGATAATTTTCTGCTCACACACTACGTCTAGCATTCGCGTGGTTCACAGGAGACAGCCATGACAGGCATTAGCGGAATCGATCATGTGGCCATCACCGTAGACGACCTGATGTCTACCTTCGCGTTCTATCGCGACCTGTTCGGCGCCGAGGTTGTCGCCGAACATAGCGTGGACGGCAACCTGCTCGTGCGACAGGTCGCGTTAGGCGGCGCCGTGCTGAGCATTCATCAGCGCGGCAATAACGTGCGGCTCGTGGCCGAACACCCGACGCCCGGCGCCGCCGATATCTGCTTTCGATGGAGCGGCACGATCGGCGAAGCACTCGATCTGCTGAAATCGAAGAACATCGCCATTCTCGAAGGTCCGACGCCTCGAAAGACGGCAGACGGAAAGCCCGGTCACTCGATCTTCTTCAAGGACCCCGACGGCAATCTTCTGGAGTTGATGGCGGCCGACTGAAACGCAGACACTAGCCCAGAATCGGATGCGACGTGCCGGGAATCGGCCAGCCCCGGTTGTCGGTCGGCACGAGCTGGGTCTGAAACGCGACGAACAGCGCCTGGAAGCGCCCGTCCACCTCGACCATCACCGCGCCGTCCTGAAACGTGCCGTTTTCCGACGAATGATCTCTGACGCGGCTGCCCGGCTGCGGCTTCGGATTGCCCTGATTCATATGCGTTTCGTGCAAGCCGTCATGCTCGGGTTCGAACAGGAAGCCGAAGCCATACACGGTGACGTTCTTCGCGGGCTTCCAGCCGCGCCGCATGTCGTTCCCGCTCTTGCCCGGATACAGATAGTCGACGGGCGCCGCCGACATGTCCAGTTGCAGCATGTCGTTGACGAGCGCGTTGATGTCGTTGTGCGCGTTCGCCGTATCGAGCGTGATGGGCCGCATGGTCGACAGATCAACGAGACGCGGATCATGCACGTAGTCGAGCTTCGGAAAGCCCGTCTGCGTGAGCCCCGGTGGCAGCTTCGCGAGATCGGCCACCATCGGGTGATCGAAGTACTGGCTCCACGAATACAGCACGTGATAGCCGGCGGGCCCCGTGAGCGAACTGTCCGATTTCACATTCGTGACGATCCTGAATTCGCCACCCGCCGGATCATCGACGACGATCACATAGTGCGGATCGCCCTTGTAGCCATCGAGAAAGGGCACGCCGAGCTTCAGCGCGCCCTTGAACACGACATAGACGTTCTGTTGCGGCATCTCGCGCTCCGTCGAAGGCCCAGGGCCGATTGCAGCTGTCGACTTACAGCAGCGCGATCACCCGCACATCGCCCTGCTCCGCCGACGCCACGACCTTGCCCGCCACGCGCCGGAACGTGATCGACACCGACGCGTCGCCGACGCGCAGATCGCCGATCTCGATCCAGTCGATGCCTTCGGGCAACATGGGCTGCTCGATCAGCACTTCGCGCTTTTGCGCGTCGATCGTCATGCCCAGACACGCTTCGAGCATCATGAACGGCGAGCCGGCCGCCCATGCCTGCGGCAGACACGCGACGGGGTACGCAGTGGGCGGTTCGCCGCGACGGCGCGGGAAGCCGCAAAACAGCTCGGGCAGACGCATGTCGAAGTTGACGGCCGCCTGGAAGAGCGCCTGCAGCAGACGCACGGCCGCCGCCTTCGCGCCGTATCGCGCGAGACCGCGCGCGCAGAGCGCGTTGTCATGCGGCCAGACCGAGCCGTTGTGATACGCCATTGGATTGAAGCGCGGCTGGCCCGCCGCCAGCGTGCGCACGCCCCAGCCCGTGTGGAAGAGCGTCGATTCGAGCGCGCGTGCGACGGCCTCGCCGCGCTCGCGCGAAGGCAGCCCGAACGCGAGCAGATGGCCCGCGTTCGATGCGAGCACGCGGCACAGGTCGCCCTTGCCGTCGAGCGCGATGCCGTAGAAGTTCGAATCGTCCATCCAGTACTTGTCTTCGACGCACGCGCGGATCGCCGTGGCGCGCTGCGTGTAGCGCACCGCGTCGTCGGACTGGCCGCGCAGCATCGAGAAATGCGCCATTGTGTCGAAGGCGGCGCTCGCATAGGCCTGCACCTCGACGAGCGCGATCGGCCCTTCGGGGAAGCGTCCGTCCGCGTGGAAGACGGAGTCGTGACTGTCCTTCCAGCCCTGGTTCGCAAGCCCGCCGTCCGACGCGCGCTGATAATCGAGCAGCCCGTAGACATTGCGGTCGCATACGCCCGACACCCACTTCGCCGCGCGTTCGAGCGCGGGCCACAGTTCATCGACTAGTTGCGTGTCACCCGTGCGCGCCACGTAGGCACCCGCGAGCACGATGAAGAGCGGCGTCGTATCGACACCGCCGTAATACAGCGCGAACGGCACCTCGCCCGTCGCCGCCATTTCGCTGCGGCGCATTTCGTGCATGATCTTGCCGACAGCGGCATCGCGGAACGCGGAATCTTCCGTCGCCTGATGCTCGGCGAGAAAGCGCAGCACGCCGCGCGCAAGGCCGGGTTGGAGCCACAACATCTGCAGCGACGTGATGACGGCATCGCGCCCGAACGGCGTCGAAAACCACGGAATGCCTGCATACGGATACGGCCCGCTGGCGAGATCTGTTGTGAGCAGATTCAGGTCCGCCTGCGAGCGGTCGATCCACGCATTGAACAACGGGTTGCTCGAACGCACGCGCGCCGACGCGCGGCGCCGCTCGCGCATCACCAGGTGGGCATCGACGAGCGCCGCGCGCACGGCAGTGCGGCCCACGCGGGGCCGCGCCGCGTCGACCTGCGAGACGTGCAGCTCAGTCACGGTATGCGTCGATTGCGGCACGTCGATATCGGGCGCGCCCTTGTGCGCCGCGACCTGCACGGCCACTGACAGATAAATCGACACGCACGCCTGGGCGGGCAGGTTCACCGAATAATCGGCGCGGTCCGAAAGCAGCTTGTCGGGCATCGGCGAGAATGCGACGCGCACGTGGCGCGCCACGTCGTCGAGGCCGATGTAGCCGAGCAGCACCTCGTTCTTGTGTACGCGCGGCGTTTCGACCTTGCCCTGCTTTGCGCGCTTCAGGCCGCGCACTTCGAACATGTCGCGGAAGTCGCTGGCAAACGAGATGGACAGCGGGACGACAGCGTCTGTCGTGCCGTAATTGGTGAGTTCGATCGCCTCGTTCATGACCGTGCCCGACAGCACGCGCACGCGCTCGACGTGAATCACGCCCTCCGGCGTGCTGTTGCCGCCGAGCGGCGGCAGCGGACGGTTGGTCAGATGCGCGGTGAATGACGTGTTGTCGCTGCTGACGCTGCCCGACAGCAGCGACGGCGCGCGTCCGCCAAAGGTCAGACGCAGCTGCGACAGCACGCGGGTGTCGTTGACGAACAGGCCGTCGTCGTGGCCCGTGACGTCGCCGAGGGGATCGTTGACGATAAACGTGCCGCCGGACTTCAGCACGTGCTGGGTCGCGCTCGCGACGTTCAGGTTTTCAGGCGCGATGAACGCGCCGTCGTTCTCCTCGCCGCGATAGTCCACGCCGCCCTGATGGGACAACCCGCCGAGTGCTTCTGGATCCTGCATCAGCTTGCTCCTGTGCTAGTGGTGCTGGTGGCTTCGTTTCGGTGATTGTAGAAGGTTCGTGCCGTTACGACAGCGGATAGTGCCGCAGGTGCCACGATTCTTTGTGATTTTTTTCTTCGAAATGTCACAAAGCGGGGGATGGCACGGGTCGTGCTGGTGGGTTTTCTCTGAATGCTTCAGCTATGGGAGTTTGGGGATTTGAGCTTCACCGACAGTGACTCGAATATTGGGTTAATTGATTCGAGGTCCTGTTGAAATGTATCCGGGGCTGGCGGTTTCGGCTCGCGTTTTCGGCTTGCGTTTGCGCTGGCATCCGCGGCTTGCGTTTGCGCTGGCATCCGCGGCTTGCGTTTGCGCTGGCATCCGCGGCTTGCGTTTGCGCTGGCATCCGCGATTTGTTAGCCTGCTTCAAGCGTCGCCCCTGTGCGGGGCGGCACCTACTTTTCTTTGCCGCCGCAAAGAAAAGTAGGGGCGGTTTCAAACGTGAAGTGCAACACAAGGCTTAGTGGACAGAAGTATCGGGGCTGGAAGCAAGTGCAAGCATGGTGGAGAAGACTTCGAACGGCGAATGAAATGCGTGTGTGGCACGAGGGCGAGCGTTGAGGCTATCGGCAATGGCGTCAAGGTCATCCTGACTGTAGACCGAGAGATTGGTGCCCTTGGGCAGATACTGGCGTAGCAGACCATT